>CAZFLF010000031.1:0-15803 GCA_964519825.1 uncultured Pirellulaceae bacterium
ACGCCAGAGCCAGTGCGCGCACCTTCATCGCCTCGTGCACCGAACGCTGGCGCACGTCATTGCTGCATCGATTGGTGGGGGCCTTTCGCGCGAGCAGATGGCGGCTCTGGCAACCGGAGCCGAAGTGAATGTGCCCGCAGCGCTGGAACGCGTGTTCGACCTTGCCTATCACTTCGACGCCGCCGGCGACTCCCGCGAGGCGAGTTCCTATGCGCTGCTCGCCGCGGAGCAAGCTTCGCGGCAGTTTTCTCAGCAGGTGGCTGCCGAACAATACGCGATCGCAAAGCGAAATGCGGCCGGCGACGGCAACCCGCTGCATTTCCGGATCGCACGGGGCGAAGGACGAGCGTTGAGTCTCCTGGGGCGCTACGAGGATGCCGCCGCGGCGCTGGACGGCGCGGTGGAGCTGACTTCCGACTCTTTCCAGCAGTCCCAGGTGCTGGGCCTGTTAGCGGAAATCGCACACAAGCAGGGACACATCGATCAAGGGGTAAGGCTGTACTCGGCAGCGCTGCGTAAGTTGGGGCATTGGGTGCCCGAATCCCTCGCCGGCCTGTTTTACGGCCTGCTCCGCGAGTCGCTGATCCAGTGCTTCCACAGCTACCTGCCTAGAATTTGCTACTCCAAACAGACGCCTCTTAGCCCCCAGGAGGAGCTTGCCGTAGAGCTGGCCAATCGAAATAGCATCGTTTCGTACTATAGTAACGGGCTGCGGATGGTTTGGACTCACCTGAAGGGCTTCAACCTGGCGGAGACGCGCCAACCTTCTCTGGGACTCGCCTACGCCTACGGCCTGCATCCCGCACCCATGGCGGCGGTGGGCCTGTGCTCGCGAGGACTGAGATACAGCGACCAAGCGCTACCGCTCGCTGAACGGTTCGGTGACCTGCTAACGCAGGGACACTCGTACGCCATGCGCAGCATGGGCCTATTCACCGCGGGTCGGCATCAGGACGCTATCGACAGCGCGGCAAAGAGCGCCGATCTCCTGAAAGAAGCCGGCGATCCCTATTTGTTGTTCATTGCGGAAAGCCATGCTTCTCTAAGTAGCACGAGACTCATGCGGACGTCTGACTCGCTTAACTTCGCGGTGGGCGGCTTTGAGCGAGCGATTCGCTTAGGCGAGGATGCGTCGGCAGGGCCGATGCTAATGGTTCTAGCGCTTGCTGCGAACGGGAATTTTCCGTACCCCGAACTGCGTGCCTGTTTCCAGTTAAGCAACGGCGATCATTTCACGACATCCTTGCTCGGCATTGCAGAAGGAGTTTGGCACATCCATTTCGGGCGCTGGGAAGAGGCAGTGCAAACGCTTGACCGCGCTTGCAATCATGCGCGCAAACACTTCATTGTCAGTCCCTATACCGTCGCGGCGGTCGCTTGGCTCGCGATGGCGCAACGCCGGTATGTTCAATCTCTGGGTGAGACGAACCGTTTGCGAAGTCAACTAATTGGGCAAGCCTGGTCCAACATCCGAGCGGCGTTGTGGCTCTCCAGGCTGTTCGTGTGTGAGAGAGCCCTCGCGCTTCGCGAGCATGCCTTGCTGCTATGCGATCGCGGCAAGTCAGATCGAGGTATCGTTCAACTCAAAAAGAGCATCGCCGTGACCGAATCGCAAGGCGACTTGTGGCAGCACACTCTGTCGTCGCTCGAATTGGCTCGACTTGAGCAACAGCGGCAGGTTCCCGGAGCGTCGCAGCGACTGGCGGAAGCTTAGGACACGGTCTCGCGCGTTCTAGCCGAGATTGATGACTTTCGCTGCAAACACTGGCCAAGCTCGACGGCGTAGAACAATCCGGTGGCCAGCACGTTTCGTGGACGCTCGCCAATGACGGAGCGTCACGAAGACGGACCACATGACAATCGATTGTGAGCCAACTCGTAACATAGCAATCGTACGCGGCGACTTCGACAAACCGAACAGGCACGACACGGACGAGACATCCAACTAGAGCGCTTCCAAGATGGGTGTGGCGTTATTTGGCAGCTAGCAAATGAATAACCTCCGCGAAAACCGCGGTAGCAATGGCAGCTAGCCACGCCATAGCTATCGTGGAACCGCTCTAATTGCCGGAATCTGCCCAACACGGGAGGCCGTTTCGCATCTTCCTGCCTTACCTAGATCCTCAAGAAATGGTGGATGTCTGTTCTCTTGCCGACGATCATCGTCGAAAGGAGATCTTCGTACGGAATCGAATACGATGCGGACAACGAGGCGATCCTGAACAGCGGCAAGCCCATGCCGGTGATGAAGCGGCAATTACGGGAGATGATGCGCCAATATGAAGACACACTCAGCCAGCCGATCGCCATCACCGGCTGGCAAGGCAACGCCTCCACGTGGGAGGTCTACTTTACTCGGTGCCATCGGTTGCCGCCAACTGCGGAGCACGCAGTGTTTTCAGAAAGGCGATCACAGCCTGCTGCTCCGTCGATTGCAGTTGGATAAATTTCTGTTTCGATGTCTTCGCATCGCCGTCGTGACGTTGTATCGCACTTTCCAGCGTGGAAGATGCACCGTCATGAAAATACGGCGCAGAGTCCGCGACTCCCCACAATGGTGGTGTCTTCCATTCCGCCAGTTTGGGCTCACTGACCGGCATCGGTACTTCTGGCACGGTGGTTTCGTAACTCGACTCGGCGGGCGGATCCAAGATGTAAAGACGAAGATCCGTGTAAACGCCCTCGACTGAACCTAGGTTGGGTGTGTGGCAATCTGCACAGCCAACACTCGAAAACAGTTCTTCGCCACTTCTTACCGCTAGAGCCTCCTGAGGATTCGACGGAAGAATCTGAGTAGGTCGCGGCAAGTTCGCCACAAACGCCACTAATGCGTGCAGCTGTTTCTTATCAAGATCCAATCCGGCATTCGGGTCCGGGACATGCTGCCGGGCAATATCCTGCTGGCGCAACGGATTGCTTAGACCCAGTTCGACTGCGCACGCGGCGGCAACGAACTCATCCAGCGTGGCAAACTGGGCTTTCCAACCAAATCTCCCCGTCCGACTGCCCGGTAAGGTCCGTAGACGGCCGACCGGGGTTGCGGAGAAGTCCGCGCTCAGCTCGCGAGACATCCGATCCAAACTTCGGACAGCGCCTTTGCGAAGAAGCTCCCAGTCGGAGACTCCTCGTTCGATGAGGATCAGGCCGAATAGTGGAGGCGTGTTAATCGAGGCATAATGGACTGGATCGAAATCCGCCACGTTGGTCGAGCAGCCACTGACAATGCGGATTCCACCCGGGACAATTGGGAAGAGTGATCGAACGCTCTCACAAGACTCCGAGAGTTTCCGGTCGATTGCCGAAGCGTGAACGACGCCACCCCGCATATTGGGATCGCGCCGGTTTGGCAGAACCTGAAACGCCAAGACATTTTTCTCATTCGGCCCACCACCACCGATGCCTCCTTGAAAGTGACATTCCGCGCAAGAACGGGCATTGAATACGGGCCCCAATCCGTCCCCCGTTGCGGCCAAGGGATCTCCGTGGCGCCACTCGTGTTCAAATAGCTGGCGGCCGGCCAGCAATGTTTCGTCACTGGCCCGGTAGCTCCAGGCCCGGACAAATCGGACTGCCGAAACGCACAGCGCTCCCAGAACCAAACACCCAATCAGATTTCGACGTGAGATGCAATTCGCCATGGCTCCTCCTCCATCGACTTTATAGGGCGCCGATTTGAATAACCGACGAAGCTCGCAACGGCCTTAGTTCACGTAGCCGTCTAGAAACTCAACCCGCTGAAGTGCGAGTTCTGGCGGCCCGTGAGAACTAGTCTAGCAATTGTCGAATGACCAGACAAAGCTTTAAGTTGGATGGTAAAATTCAGACTGTCTGGAGTTTTTCTATAAACCAGCCTGGTCGAGTTTTGAAAAAACTCGCTCGGCCAACTGCGCGCTGGCCTTCTGGAGGGCCGTTTTGCCGGCAATCTGTTCGCTCAAATCGACCGCGATCGACGTCTGTCTATCGGCCGCTAACACCCGTCCGTTCTCGCGATCGACCACGTTGACTTCCAGCCGAGCCTTTACCGAAATCAGGTTGCCCTGACGGCCGGCGAATTCGCTGAAACCTTCGCCCGTAATTAGGAAATCGGCATCGCCGCGCTTACCTGTTTTTGTATCAATCACCTCAAAACCCAGCTCCCGACAAAAAATCTTCAGTTCCGTCTCCGCAGCTGGGTCGATCGCCGCTTGTCCCACGTGCCGTTCAGTGACGTTGACCCAAATGGTGCGGCGCTTGGCTCGTGCGAATTTTTTTCGTAACTCCGCCATCTGATCCTTTTGCGCAACGGATTTGGAGATCAAATCGTCGCCACGGCTCTTTATAGTTTCGACAACTTGGACTGCCAATTTTTTGACAAGGTCATCCAAGCCGTCGCGCACACTCCCTTTCACCGACACCCCTACGACGCGGCTGGTTTCAGTACCAATCACCTTGGCCACGAGCACGATCGTTGTATCGATTTGCAATACTGAGCCTGTTACGAGTACTTTGGCGCCGGTTAGATGCCCAAGCTTTACGGCGTGTTCGTTGCTGACGAGACCCGAAAGGCTCAATTCCTGTTCGCTGAGTTGCTTTTGCATGTCTTGGCGATCGACAAGGTAGAGAGCCGGTTCATTCGCCAAATGAGCAAACAACAGGTCACCGATTTTGTTTCCATATCCTCGCACCTCGTCGCCGCGCTCTTGAAACGCAAGAATTGCGACTGGCAAGATTGTTTCGCGCTCCTTTTCCTTGGCATCGTGTCCTCGGAGGAAACCGACCACGAACATGGCAATCAAAATTGAACCGCAAAGTATTTTCCCACGGGTGTACATCGGCTACTCCTTCTTCAAGTCTTCGAGTATTCGTAACAATAGATATCGTGGAGTCGGAGATTCTTCCCAGCGTTCAATAACGGGCAAACCGCACAGTACAAATCGTCCGTTCGTATCGGCGAAATGCGACTCCATCCAAGGCCATCCTTCATTTCCCAATTGCGCGGTGATAGCGCCCCCTGCCGCGGCGAACCGAACCCGTATGCCCCCGAGTGATCCGGTCGGTGCCCATGCGGCTGCGTCGAGTTTCTTGTCGAGCCGATGAATCACCGTAGCATCCTGAAAGAGAAGTTTGGCGGGAGAAACAGACGGCGAAAGCTCAAGTGAAAAAGATCCTGCGGCCGGGGCCAAACAAATCACCCAAGTACCTTGTAAAGCCGACCGCATGATCTGGTCGGACAGCCCAGGAAAATCCGAAAATGTCACCCCCTCGCCGATCAACAGCACACCCTGCTGCAGCGACGATAACACTGTCCGATTGCGCGTCTCGGTGTACGGAATTTGTGCTGTGCGGAGAACATCCGCCGTTTTGCCCAATGGATCGAACACCATGATTGGAAATGAACTGAGCCACGCACGGCGCGCCGCGAACGGTTCACGGGCAAAAAAATAGATGGTCGATACGTGGCGAGCAACTGGACCGTTCGCATCCGCGAGAGTAACGTCAAACTGGGCTGGCATTATCACTTCATCTTTCAGCGCATCGACGACGATTCTGACTTCCACATTGGCAGCGGCATTGCCGGATGCTTGCACCAATTTCTCGCCGCGCGCCAGTGTTCGATGCATTGTCGAAAGGGACCACAGCAGATTTCCGGCAAATTCGCGCGAAGCAGTGACCTGGAAGCTTCGCACGACCAATCCTCCACCGAACTCATTGGTCCAGCGTTCGCGCGGCTGCAGCGTTACCGCTTGCTCGGCACAGCCTGCAGGATTTGGGAATATGCTTGCACCCGCCACCCACAGGAGACAAAGGGAGGATATGCCGTGCACGGCGAATCGCACGCACCTCCGGAGATCAAGCAAGAACAATTTGCGAGTTCGGACAGATTCTTGCCTCCACCGATCGACTCGCGAAACAGGGTCCATCGAGGTGCAGTACCTGTCAGGAAACGTCGGCGGGTTTACGTAGGGTCTCGAAAAAGGTTTCATTTGTTTCGCGCCATCGCAGCTAAATACCTGCTGGCCAGTTCATGGCTGCTTCCCATCAACGCCTGGCTCTGGAGAGCAGCGGGTCGCCAATTCGTGTAGGGGTCGTGCAAGTCCCACAGGATATTTGGAAAGGAACCAACCAGCTCGAACTGGCGGATAGCGTCGTCTTTTCGGCCCAGCTGCCAATAGCAGAGGCCGAGGCTCATTAATGCCATTGCCTTTTCTGGTCCATGCGATAGTCGCTCGGAAACATTTTCGAAGTGGCCCACCGCTGTTTCGGGCGCTCGATTTTGCGCGTGCAGCATTCCAAGCCTTAATTGACTCCAAGCCCACGCGAACGAGCCCTCGTCGGCCGTCACTTGGGCAAAGACAGGCAACGGCGCCCCAGGGTCCGCCTCGTAAATAGATGGAAAAACACTATTCCTGGACCGTTCTTTCATGGACACGGCCAGCTGCACTCGGCGTGCACACTCTCCCAGACGCCACTGCGCGAAAGGACGGAGAGGACTGGCCGGAAACTGCTGAATGAGCCGTTGATAGTATTCGGGATTCGCCAGCCCCCAGTTGGTACCCATTCCATAGGGAGGTGCGACACAGTACTGAGTTTCAGAAGGCTCGTACTGCAACTGCTGGAATAACTCGCCGGCCGCCCAGAGGACCTCTTCTTTCCAAAACTCACCCGTGGCTGCCTGCTCGAGATGTGAAACTGCCGGTTGCAACGCATCCCAAGGTAGGGCGCTTGCTTCAACAGTAATGGCCGTATTGGCCGCTTCCCGCAATGCGAGGCGGCACGCTTCGGCTTCTGAATCGTGCGGTGTATTTTCGGTTAGCCATGCGACCACATTTTTCAGCAGCTCCTGATGCACAAAAGATCCTGACTCAATTGGCAACTTTGCAACCGGGACTTGGTGCGACCAGTGTTGACCCCAACGGCGGATCGGCCAGTCGGAAGGAATGTTAGGATCAGGCAGGAACCACTGGCCAAACGCTGCTAGAACGACTCGGCCGCGACCGTAGGTCATTGCGGCCAGCACGGTATTCTCGTGACAACGCACGAGCTGCGCCTCCGTGGGGACGTTGATCCCCACCAGGTTCTTCACCATCACCCGTTCGACGCCGCGCGTGATAGGATGAGATCTGATCTCCGTGCTGTACTCACGCTCCGCAAATTTGTCCCCCACCGACGCTCCGAAGAACGAAAGGAGCGCATTGTGCATCGACGGTGCTGCCGGTTCCCACCCGGGTGAAAGAATGACCAGCAGGGAACCGCCCGTTGCAACGTAGGTACGTAAGGCGAGGATTTCACCGGGAGTGTAGACCCGGTGACCCGAGCGGGCGAGAATCACCAACCGATAGGGTATCAAATGAGCGAGCGTCATTTGGGCCCCCCGCACGCTATGCACATCGCATTTGCTCTCGGCGAGCAGGTGGGCATACGCAGTGCGAACGTCGGTCGCGCCGCCCCAAACTAAGACGGAGTTCGCAGAATAACTCGGACGCACACCGAGACGGTGCAGAGCGGCGACGACTTCGGGACCGCGAAAGTTTGCCAGGCCGAATTTCTCAACCACCTGCTGATACGCCCTGGACGACTCCTCTTTTCGTTGCAGGCCGGTCTCCAGGATCTTGCCGATGCGGTAGCTAGACTCAATTTGTTTGTCGAGCCAACTGTTTGGCTGTGCGGGCATCCAGTCGAAGATGCATGGTAACGTGTCGCGCTCGGCATAGTCTGCCTGCTGGAATTTATGGTGTGCGTCGAGGGCGTCCGCCCACTGCTCTCGCTCCTCGAAGACCTCGGCAAGTTCAAAATAGCCTTCTCCAGCAACTTGCGGAATCCAGTCTAAGACCGCTAATCCGCTCTGCAGACTCTTCAGTTTCTGCTCTTGTCCAGCGCGCCAATCGTTTTCGTCCTCCCAACCGAATGAAGTGCCGAAATGAAACGCATTCAAGCCAGCCCGCCTCGCATGTTCATCGCGGCGACCTGACAGCGCTCGCAGAAGCTCGTTATAGACCCGCAGTCCTCGGCGAACGGATTCCTGGCGCTCTTCAGGAAGCTGCTGACGCCGGACGCCCCGTTGCGATTCCTTCCAATAAAGATTGAGTAGTTTCTGTAGGTTATCAATGTACGAGATGTCTCCCTCCTGATCCTTGGCCTGAGAGACGGCTTTCTCCAACAGTTCGGCTCCTTCGTCCCAGCGTCCAAGAGCCATCAAAGCCACGGCCCGAGCATGCCGAGCAGACTGGACAATCTTCGGATCGTGGAATTCTTCCATCGCTTGGCGAGTCAGGTCCGACAGGCGGGAAAAGTCGCGAGTCTGCCAACATGCGTTGATCAAATAGACGTAGAACGACCAACGGTGGACCTCCCGTCTGTCTGCTGCGAAGTCTTGTTGCAATGCTTGTTGTGCTGCTTGTGTTAACTCGGTGTAGGCTCCTCGATGATAGAGCGCTTCGCAGCGCTGCTGATGTAAATGCGCATTCCGCGGCTCTACCACTAAAGCTTGCGCGTAGGCTTCGGCAGCCGATTCGAGCCGGCCGCGGCGCCGAAGGTCCTGCCCTCTGGCATAATGCAAAGCCGACTCCAGCGCATGGACGGGTTGTTCCCGCTGCAATCGCTCGGCCACGTCAGGAGGCAAGGTCGCCAACGCCGATCCGATTCGTTTTGTCAGCTCTAGCATGATCGACTCAAACTGTTCGACGTCACCTTCGACACTCGCCGACTGAAGCACTGCGGTGCTTTTGACGTCCACCAATCGCACTTGCAAATGGAGCCGCTTGTCCAGCTCAAAAAACGATCCGTACACCAGGCGCTCTGCACCCAGGAGGCGCCCCGCCCGCGCTGCCGTTTTCGGATCGACTGCGCCAGACAAACCAAGCCGTTGCTCTTCCAGCACGTCGTGAATTCGCTGCCGTTCGACAAGCCGCACGCCGTCAATCGTGCTCAGATTTGCCTGCAAGATTTCGCCAAACCCAGCTTCCATCGGCTCCAAACGGGTCGATGCACTAAGATTCGATAGCTCCAGAATTGCCACTAGAGGCGCTGCAGATGGTGGCGTTTCCGTTTTGGAGACATGTGAAGCGTCTTTGACACCGAAGTACCCTGCAATACCGCTCACCAGCTGAACGACTACGTCCGGCATCGCAGCGACAGTTCCGGACGCCTTCCACTCGGCCACTGGCTTGCCGTCAGAAACATCCACCAGCGACACGGAAACGGACAGTTTCGCCGTATCCATCACATAGGATCCGGTCACGATAAAGTCCGATGCGACACTGCCTGCCTCGGACATGACTTCCGTTTTGTCCACGACGAGTCCTGCGGCGGACAAAGACTTTTCGCTCAGCAATTCCTGTTCGCCCGTCCGCTCGACAATTTGAAATTGTCCGTGACTCGCCAGACCATCGATTAGCAGCGCGGCCGCGGCTCCTCCAAATCTCGCATACTTCGCCGAAGTCCCTTCATTCTCGAATTCGACGACACCCAGGTGAATCAACTCGCTGGTAGCTACCGGCGAGGGACGCGATCGCAAAATGTGCTCCGCGAATTCAATCCTGTCAGGGGATTTGTGATTGGTCGACTTCTCTATTACTACGACGGGGACTTGCTTCGACGAACAGCCTCCAAAAAGGATGCCAAATGCGACACACAGCGAGACGAGTGCACAACGCATATTGGAATTCACAACAGATAAGAATGCGTACCGGGTCGCATCCTACACGATCCACCACTCCATTGTCGAACAGCCAGACCCGTGGCGTGAGACGTCCAGCATAACCTAGCGAGGTTCTCCCCAACCGCTGTCGTCGTTTCGTAACAGCCGTGTCAGATTTCGACTACTGGTTCGTCGTCCTTTCAGCCATCACTCGAACCGGCCCCTTGGCGGATGACTCAGGTAAGACTCCAGAGAAAATGGCCGAAGCATGGTTGCGATGGGGTCGTGAACATGGCTTCATCGGACATCTATCTCTGGAACAGCTCTTTAGGTGGGCGCGAAGACATTCGCCACAGGTCGCCAGCAGACCGCGTTTGCGAAGAAAAATCTTGGCCAGGCTCCAATTGGACGCCGGATAGGCAGTTTGGTGGAAATCATGTGATTACCCGGTCAAACGAAGAAGGTTGCGGACCCGGGCAGTCCAACTGAACAACAGTTAGTTACAGGCCCGATCGGAAGGGCTGGTTCGCCATTTCTGTATCTAGCTCTGGTTGAAGTTCACGGCCAAGTTTCGCTTGATTTGAAATATGTGGACTTGTCGGACGCGAGCGTATTGATCGAGGCACGGATTGTTCTCACATCCAGTGACCCTGTAGTGGTCGCTGAGTTTATGGTGCAAATGCCGAATCTTCCCTCACACAAGGTCGGCAACTATTCGCTTGATCTCTTGTACGATGGTGAAATCCTTGGATCATGGCGTGTCGCGGTTCGAGAATTGCAAGAACCACCTGGAGACGTTGGAGCTGAACAATGAACACACTCTCCCCAATGAATCGCCGAATTATTAAATCCACTGGCCGGATCATTGCGGTGAATTGGCGGCATCCATCTCCTCCACTGCATGAATTTGTCGCGGTAGCTTGTCCGGAAGAAGACTCAGGATATTCGGTCTTCGCCCTAAACTATCCTGACGTAGTTAGCCAAGGCGAAACGCTGGACGAAGCCAAAGCGAATATCGCAGAAGCATTTCTTGCGGTGTTGGAGGCGAGGCGTAAGCATGGAGAAGAAATGCGATTCACCCAATCTCCGGTTATCGACATTCCGGCTAACTGCGAGCGTTTGCGGATAACGGTCGATGGCTAAACTGCCGGAACCTGACAGGTGCCGAAGTTGTTCGGCGGCTGAAGCGACTAGGTTTCGAGGAAGACCACTGCAAAGGTTCGCATGTCGTCTTGAGGCATTCTGCCTCCGCTGCACTGACAGTCGTACCGTGCCACGGCAGCAAGACTGTTAAAAAAGGCACGCTGCGCGCGATCCTGAAACAAGCCGGCGTCACGGTCGAGGAATTCATTGAGGCTTAGTTTGCCTCAAGCCCCGCGCGTGCTGAGCGATCGTCGCGCGGTTCTTCACGGGCACCTGACAAGTAAGTCTCGCCTCAAGACGTATCTCTCGTACTTCCTCAGCTCGGGAACCTCGGGCCACACCCACCAAATGCAAGCGGTGAGACTCGCGTGGTACGGCGGGGTTCTGACCTGGCAGGAAACCGGATGTCTCTGCCGGAAAACTGCGGTGACGTATCTCCCCATCGGAAAAGATCCAGGCAAGTGTACAGGCCAGTGCAGTAAGCTATAGTAACCCCATCTGGATACCAAGGCATTTCCTACAGGAGAACATGCGTGGCTAAAGACAATCGAAACAAGCGTGGAAGCAGTCATCGAAACCAGGGTGCATCCCTCGGTGACAAAAAAGGAACGCGTGGGGATAAGAAGGGAACATACGGCGAGAAGAAGGGCAGTCATGCAGACAAGAGGGGTACGTTCGCCGACGGGAATCGCTAAGGACTAAGCAAAGTTCATTCGAGACCATTCGGGCCAGGCCGAAATGACTAGTTCGTGTACTCTCCGATATCGCCCGAAACGAACTTGCGCCGCACGAGATGGTTGAGAACTAAACCATCAGAGTCAGAATTCCTTCAAGAAGGAATCTACGCTTTCGGGAACTCTTCTCAGAAGTCCGCAAAGAACTTGTTGAGTCGAGATGGAACTCGGATGTTCCAGACAAAATAAGCAAGTCCCCATGTCACGATACAGATGAGTCCGAGTGCTATGAGGGATAAAACCATCTGAAGAGCATTGAGAATAGGATAAGGCGAGGGTGGGTTCACTGCTTCTGGATTGGTGAAGAGAACGGAACACAAAATAATCGGAGCCGCAAGCAAGAAAGTGACTACGATCCTGCGGAAGTTTTTGATCGAAAGACCGGCAACACTGTTGGGACGACCTGCTTGAAACATACGGGCAGGGGCGCCTGCACCCATTATTTGCGGATATACGGAGTCCTTTCGAGAGGTCTGGTGTGGTTAGATCCGTTCAAGTTCCATTTCCACTTTCGTTAGTTCGATCGTTAGCGGTTCCTGCCTCTGCTCCAAAACCGTTTTATAGAATTCGGTGATTGCGGAATTCTCGCCAACCTTTTTGATCTTGTGCCCGTCCGCGCTCACGAACACAGAGGTACCGCGATCTAGGAAAAAAAGCGTGCCTTTGGGTGGCGTCCCTTCGACGCACACGACCCAGCCAGCAATTCCGCCGTAGGTCCCTAGGTATGGCGTGCAAATCAATTTGCGTTTTAGAAATGCCAGTTCCTCTTTGGCTGACAATTTTCTGCCAGCATGCCACTCTCCAAGCAGTCTGATTAGCTTTTCGGCAGTTTCGTTCATTGGCCGCGTACTCCGTTTTTTAGGCAAACAACTCCGTAACTTGTCACCTAGTTTAGGCGCTCTTTCGGATTCTGAACATCAGTCTCCGTTGGCGAAGAATTCCGATCTTGCGTAAATGACCGGTCAGGCAATTTCTCAGCGAAAACTTTTTAAGGATTCACTTCAAGTCTGGCGTAACTTTCTGAGGCGACACCGCGAGCGCTGTCGATAATTAATCCGTTGACGGCGTCAGCCTCTATTCCCGCCGAATCATCAGCCCTTTCGGGCCACACTCGCAAGCGGTTTAACCGCGACGAACTCCCAGGTTGTACGAACATCGGGTTTCCTGTTTCTTTTCACGGAGGAATGCAAAGATGCTTTCGTTTCAACCAGTGACCGACGATCTACACAAGTTTTTGGCAACTGCCGGTTTGGCTGTAATGACTTCGAGTGTCATTCCGCAGACGGCTATTGTCGGTGGAATTGTGGCTGTACTTGGGATTGCACTTTGGTCTCTGCAGACCAAGCGAGACAAAACCAAACACAAAAAGCGTGCAGGGCCGAAAACTCACGGAGCAAGGAAAGCAAAGAAGCGACCTTGACCGCTCCTTAGTTCAGCGCACAATAGCCCGCGTTGTACGGTTCCGCTCAAATTCAAAAAGTATGCGCACACCCTAGGCGCGGAAGGTTTGCTTACCCTTCCGAAGAGGGTAGTGCAATATCCACCTCATGCAGCGCAGAAAAAGTTATTGCGTACAACTCCGATCTAACCGGCTGGTTGGACGCTTGCCCGGTACCTCTGTCCAACGACATCCGGGTGCAGATCCTGGCCATCATGCGTCGCTAGTCTCTATTCGGTACACTGGCGCGTGGTCGCCCCGCTTCCTCGTCAGAACGGACTCTCAGTCGGATTGTCGGCAAGCTCATGGTGCGAGCGTCCCACACTGACACGCATTTTGCTCCTTGGGGCAGCGAGCGTCGTTGTTAAGCCATTGCGCTGTTATAGTTAACAGGTTGCGCTCTTGAACGGTAACAAAGCACTCCCCCACCGTGGACGTTTTCAAGCACAAGGGGGCCGAGGGAGCGGTATTGAAGAATCGGAACCTTGGGCTCAGATCAGCGCGCTAACCGCCCAAATGGGCCACCAATTATTGACCACTCTCGAAAACAAGCTTGGTACGGCTGACAGGGCCATAAGACAGTCTGGATTCGGTGAAGCACGCAATTACATCGATGATGCACGCAGAGCTAAAGGGGTTGGACCAATTAAGAAGTCTTTTCCGAAAAAACCAAACCCAGACAACGAGCGAGTTGATCTTGAAGTTCACAAAGGTCGTGCGTTCGTCCCCTAGTTCCGATCGGGATCTTCCGCGATGTTGCACCTATTCAAAGATTTCATGGTCGTCAAATCAGAATACGCGAAGGCCGAAGCTTTTTGGCTCGCGCTTTGGAACAGCATTCCATCGCTTGAAATAAGCCTCAATGAATGGCGTCCCAATTGGTTTATCTCTCAGACTCCAAAGGACGCAAATCCAATTTTCTCCGCCGTGTCAGAAAAACAAAAAAAAGGAATGAGGATCATTCAATACGAGTCAACCTCGGAGGAAATAGAGTTTGATTTTTGGCTGGATACTTTTGGAGGCCCAGCGACTGATCCAACTGCCATTCGAGAATTGGTTATTGCTTGCGCACTTTCCCCAGAATCTTCGCAAGCTGCTCTTAGAATCATTTCGTCCTGGATCAGTGGTGAAATCGAGCTTAGACCGCAATGGCCAGATTACGTATCTGAATCGGATTTCGTTGCCCTTACCCGAGCGGCCTAACCGATGAAATCTTTTGAGTCAATCGGAATCTGGTTTCTCCCAGGAGCGCCGGACAGACATGTCGCTGGCACAATCACTTTTTCAAAGGACGAAGGAATCCGCCTCGTGCTTTCTGGTTCATTACAGAAAGACAGGAACATTGAACAGCTAAACTATCCTCTCATCCACGGTGTGGTCAGCAACAGTCCTTACGGAAGATTCCTAAGCTTATTCGACGGTTTCACGACCCATCTCCGCATTGGGATGCCCGGCGTATCGATCGAAAAGATTCATGCCAATTATGGTTACGCGGGCAGCGACCACGTAGATTCCGGAGCGATGCTTTTTAACGCAGCGTCCTTGTCCTTCTCGGCCCTGGGCGCATGGCTGAATTACTCTGGTCTGAAAGTTGACTACGACCAAGGAGAGGTAACGGCTAAATGGGAGCAGCCAGAGAAAAGTCAGGGCAAAGTGGCTGGAGCAACGGTCTCTGCTGCCCTATTGCTCAAAACTGAGGGAGGCCCTCGCGGTCATTCCATAACGCTTGGTGAAACTCCGACATTTTCGGTTCGAGATTTCAGAGAAATGACTGCGAATGAAATCGACTCCACTTTCGCGGGACCGCTTTCAATGCTGATGACGTTTGCTTTGGATAGTCCATCGGAGTTTGATTTTTACCAACTCTACACGGGTGAAACGGAGTCGGCGTCTCATTTCAACCGATTATATGCGCCCGCGGGAGAACGCAGTAAATCAAAGTCTTCCAATGAGAGTGACCCGCTCTTTACCCTTGCAGACGTTCCAGGTGGCTTTGAGCCATTTCTACAGGCATGGTTTGAATTCGTGAGGACGCGTCCGAACTTTTGCAGAATGTTCTTTACTTCTGGCTATCAAAAACACGGATTTGTTGAGACGCGGTTCTTATTAGTGATGCAAGCGTTGGAATGCTTGCTACAGGATGAAACGCCTGAAGATTCAGACGAACTAGAACCTTTCAAGAGGGTTCGCCAAACGTTGTTGGCGGCGGATGGCTTCGCCGATCAACCCTACGCGCGTACCTCCGTAGCAACAGCCGTCCAACTGGCAATGCCGACTCTCTTTTTCAAACTTGTGAACGACAACTGGCGATTGATCCAGCATGTGGTTGGCACATCAAAGGAGCATTTCCTTGACGTCCTATTTGCAACCTTCAACTATGTCATGAATCGTGGCAATCGTCCCGCCGAAGTCGCGGGCGCTAACTTTTTTTGGCTGCACCAACGACTCGGTGCCGTCATAAAAATATATTTATTGAATCGACTGCAATTCACTGATGAAAAGATTACGCAAATTGTCGCACGCAACGATAACATGAGACATTTAAGATCCATCAATGACCCCTGGGAACGCACCAGCGACCAACCCGATCTACTGTAATGCTGCGTTGGCGGCGATCTCTGCGACTTTTTTCACCGACACTTCCAGCTGCACCCGAGTCTACAACGAAGTTAGGTTGACGACTCTTTCGATTTGGCTCCTGCCGCTTCTCTCTCTTCCTTTGCAGCCATCAACGCCGGGTGCCACTGGCGAACCCCCTCTGAATGTGTGCCAGGCGAAAGTTCGACGGTGACGAGCTGGCAGTACGTTGGATTGCTGGTCGAACTTTCAGCCCGTGCGAAGTGCAAGACGTTCTTCCAATTGGCTGTGGACA
>CAZFLF010000032.1:0-11201 GCA_964519825.1 uncultured Pirellulaceae bacterium
CCTCGCGCTCCCGCCGGTAATGCGCCAGGGCTTCCTCATCGGGACGCAGAATGACGCGGCCGTGATCGCCGTCGACGATCACCAATTCGCCGCCGACGATTTCGCCCAAAAACTCACCGACTCCGACCGCTGCGGGAATCTCGAGCCCCTTCGCGACGATCGCCGTATGGCCCCCCCCACCGCCGATCTCCGTGGCGAAACCCAGCACCAATCGCCGATCAAGGGCCGCGGTGTCGCTGGGGGTGAGATCGTGGGCGAGTACCACGACTGGCGAACGGAGATTGGAAAGAAGTTGGCGTTGCTCGCCGAGCAGCTTGCGCAGCAGATGGCGTTCGATGTCGTATAAGTCGTGGGCTCGCTCGGCGAGATAGCTGCTACTGGACTGCTGAAACACCTGAGCGTAACGGTGAATCGTCCGGCTGACAGCAAATTCGGCGGAGAAATAATCGCTGCGAATCAGCTCGGTGACTTCGGCATACAACCGGGGATCACGAAGCATCTGCAAGTGGGCGGCGAAGATCGCCCCGTACTGGTCGCCGAGCTGGCGCGAGATCACATCCCGATTGCGGTCGAGTTCGTCGGCTACGGCGGTGAGGGCCTCGTCGAGGCGGCGCACCTCGTTGTCGACCGCGCCGCGCGCGATGTAACGACGAGGTATGCGAATACCCTCGCAGTCGATGATTAGTGCTTCACCTATCGCAACGCCTGGCGAGGCGGCGATCCCTGGCAAAATGCGCATCGTGGAATTGTGCGGCCGAGCACGCGGGATCGCTGCAATCGGAGATTGACGCGATCAACCGGCAAGTGTGCGACACGGCCGTTCGTCCTGTGAATTCGGAGATTGCACGTGCATCAGTCCGTCGCGGAATCGCTGGCGGCTTGGTGTTTGTCTTCTTCTTCACCGAAGCCGCTGGCAATCAATTGCTCTACGGCCTGAATTGCCGCAGTCGCGTCTTCGCCCGACGCTCGCAGCAGCAACAGGGTGCCCTGCTCGGCCGCCAGCGTCATGATTGCGAGGATACTTTTGCCATCCGCGACCGTACTGTCGCGCACAATCTCAATGTTGGCTTTGAAGCGGTTGGCAAGCGTCGCGATTGCGTGGGCCGGCCGGGCATGAATTCCCTGCCGGTTGTTCACGGTGACCGTCTTGGTAATGGTCGTATCGGCCATCGCTGCCATCCGCCGCGTAACAAGGGCTGGGCCTGCCTATGCCGTCGCCAGCCCGACGCGCGAACAAGGCGTGACCGGAGTCTTCGCCGTGCTTGCGCTTCGAGCTGGGATGCGACCGCTGATTCCCCGCAGTCGTGAAGTCAGCAACATCCGCCCCCACACGAGGCTCGTCGATGCCTGCTTCATGCGTCCACGGTGGAATCGTTCGGAGATGAGCCACCAGCCGTCCCTGCTTCGCCCGAGTTACGCCGCAAACTGATTGTGATCCGCTTCCTCCAGCAACTGTTGAATGTCAGCTGCTGTTTTTGACCGCTTGAGGAACCGGCAGAACGCGTCATCGCGAAGTTGGCGCGAAATGCTTTCCAACGCCCGCAAATGGTCGCCGGGACGATCCGGAGGGGAGACCAGCAGGAAGACAATGTGGACTTTTTCGCCGTCCAGGCTATTAAAGTCGATTCCTTCGCTGCTCACTCCAACCGTGCCGACCAGTTTCTCCACGCTGGAGTGCTTGGTATGGGGCACGGCCACGCCGCGACCAATACCGGTACTCCCCAGCTCTTCACGTTTCAAAATAGCTTTGACGATGTTCTCGACTTCTTCAGCTCGAATAGCCTCCGCCTCGACTAACGAACCAACCAGTTCCCGAATGACATTCTCCTTGTCATCCGAAACTAAATCGGCTCGCATCGCCCGTTCGCAGACGAAGCTTGAGAATTTCATCACCTCGATCCCCATAAACTCAGTTCCTTTTTGCGAGACGGAACTCAGGGTGACTCAAAAGTCTTGTGCCCCGGTTGTCGATGTCCGTCAATCATTTTCTCTTTGTGTTTCTTGATTTGCTGTTCGACTTTGTGAATCGCGCTATCCAAAGCCATGAATAACTCCGCAGCTACCTCTGTCGCGACAAAATCTTCCGTATGTTCGGCCGATACCTGCAATTCGACCTTGATCGCATCGTGATGATTATCACGATGTTCCAAATCGACCGTCACATCGATCGCAGACACTCGGTCGAAGTACTTTTGCAGTTTTTCCGCTTTCTCGGTGATCTTGGCCTGAGTTGCAGGACTAATATGACCATGCCTTGCTGCGATTTTCACTTGCACCGAGAGAACTCCTGGAAGTGCAAACTGTTGCGTAGATTGGGCTAGCGGATGTGGTCGAATAAGGGAAGTCGCGATTCTAGCGGAGCCATGCGGTGCGAACAAATCCAAACTTTCAATTCCGGCGACGGCACCAAGCCGCCAGCTCAAGGTCCTAGTCTACTTATTCTCGATGACCGTGGAAGGGGCAGCCAACAAACCGCCCGTCAACAAACGGAGATTTCGGTCACTCCAGGACGTGGATAACGATCGAATCCGTCGGAAGATATACCCGAAGTGCGTTATCGATGAATCCCCATGAAAACGTCAGAACTAGTCGGCAGGATTGAGTCCGAGCTACTCTGATGGCTATTTCGGTGCATCGCCGGGAGCCGGGGGAGCGGGTTGCGGCAGCGGCGCAGGGGGAACCTTGTACACGATTTGACCTTCTTCCAGTGACTTGCGCCATCTAGCAACCTTGGATTTTTCCTGTTCCGGACGATACTCTGGGCGGAATGACTGGTTCTTGCCTGTGATTTGGTCGAGCGTGATGTAAGCGAGCACGCGAACGGCCATCGAATCATCCTCCAGGGCGTCTACCAATTGCGCAGCCCCCCCCTCCGCAAGTTGTTCCGGTGAGTATCCTTGCAGAATTCGCAGCATCTTGTCGGCAGCCTCACCGTGTAGCTTGTCAAGGTCGGCTTGCAGTTTCGCGACCGTCTCCGATCCGAACGGTAATGTCGACTGGATCGCCGCGACTTGTGGGTACCAGTAGGATTTATGTTGACTGTCACCCAGCGCGGCAATGGCCGGCTCAAAAATATCGAGGTAGCACAGGGACCGGCAAGACAACGCTCGCACTTCCACCTGGCGATAATTCGTTAGCTCCAAGAGGGATAATGCCAGCGGGCGATCGCTCGTGAGAAACTTGCGCAACTCCTGCGATGCACGACGGTCAATTTCGCTAAGGTTCTTTCCGTCGATCCAGTTGGGCAACGGATCACCATCGATCACCGCCACAGGAGACTCGTCAATGAATTGCAGACGTTGTCCGGCGTTCAGGCGGACCGACGGCTGTTCCGGCTCGCGCCATTCCGCGCCACCGGTGGTCGCCCACATCTGCACGACGATGTTGGAAGGCACATTCAGCGGATTCGTACCCGGTGGAAGATATGGACGGACCTCGACGGCAACGACGGATTCGACATCCGCGAAAATCAACTGGCCTTCGCGTCCTGCGAAATCCACCTGGACGCTGTTCCCCATCTCGCCGACCGGAACGAGTATGATCCGTCCAAAATCAATGGTCACGCGCGGAGAACTGGCCGCGTCGGGTGCGTGAAGTCGCAAAAACGTCTCGCCCGCCAACGTGAGCTTTACGGTTGGAGCCACAAAAACTTGAGGGCGATACGTCGGCAAGGAAAGCAACTTTTCCTCCGCGCTGAGCGGCGTATCTGGGGGCAGAACCATCCAGGCATTCTTCTCTGCATCCAACCGCGCAAGAATCTGTCCTTCCGAGATATATCGTCCAACATTGACCGGCGTGGTCGCTACCTCCGTTGGCTTGACGGATGGCGTCGGCTCGGCGACCGGCGTTGTTACCGGTGCAGGAGCAATGCCGGAGGCACTGGGAACAACTGTCGATTTAGCTGGCAATGGATCCGCCTTATCGGCGACGGGCATTGGTGGCTTCAGTGTCGCGGCGGCCGGACTCGCTGCTGGCGGTGCCGTGTTGCTGACTTCGGAAGGCGCGGCCGCTGGCAACGAGTTGCTGGAATTACCTGGAGCGGATGTCGCAGCGGGCGAATCAGTTCCACCAGTTTCGGCGGCTACCGACTCGCTGGACGGTCTGGCTGGCGACAAGCCAGTGGGAGTCGTTTCCGGCGCAGGTGGTGTCGTATCGGTGTTTCGAGGCGTCGGCGGCATCGACTGCTGGGTAACTTGTTGAGAGGTGCCTGGTCCGAAGAACATTCGCCACACTAGATGAGTCGAGTCGAACGGCCCGATTGCGCGCAAGGCAACCGCAGCCACGACAAATCCAAGCAAAAGAGTGATTGCCAGTGACTTCAGCGGAAACGCCGACTCCGCAGGCGTACGCCGTGTTTTAGCCGATCGCGCCGGCTGAACTCGCGCCGTCGCTGGTTCCGACCGGACAGGCTTCGTTGCCGCTGGTGGTTCGGATTCGGAAACGCTGCGGCCGGCTGCTGACCCGTTTCCATCGTGAGAAACCGGCGGTTGAGCGGGTGTGGCCTCCGGATGTCCGATGCGATACATGCGGTCACGAGTCGCTGGATCAACCGCGGCGGGTTCGCCGAGCACAATTGTCAGCACCTGGTGACAGGCTGCGACCTCCGCCAACTGAATGTCGGACTCGAGACAGACTTTTTCAAAATCGGGAACGTGCTCCGATGGCATGGTGTTGTCGAGATATTCCGCCACGGAATTCGCGTCCGCACCCATCCCTTTGCCGTCCACTTTGGGAGCTCCGAGCCGCAATCGGCGAATGGAACCGCGAATGCGATGGACCAGATCGCTGGCAAACTTGCTTTCGCCGATCTTCTGCTCCAACTCCTTGGCGTCTGGACCTTCCAATACGTCATCCAAAAAAGCCAACATGGTTCGTAATGTCAGACGCATCGGTTATCTCCGTCTCGGACTAAAAGACGCTTGGGACTAAAAGATGCACAGTGACGTCGCAGCCGACCCGGACGTTCCACGGACATGGGCACCATTCAACTACATAGAGTTAGTGGCGTCGGCCCTCGATTTCCGTACACCGGCGAGCCAATAATTTTCCGCCACGCAACTAACTTCCAAACCTGGTGCGGTTTAAGTCGGTACGCCGCCGGCGCGCTCTGAGAGAAAACACCGAATAAGCCCCGATGCACCCCAGGATTTCCAGGCCAGCGACCACTAACGGATGGACTCCGGTGATCGGTGGCAAAGGTGGTGACTCGTTCGGTAAGAAAAGGGAGTCCGTGTGCTCCCAGCCCCGATTGGTGCGCCGCCAGTCATCACTTGGGAACAGCGGTCCATGATTTCGAGTCGGTTCGAAGTCGCAAAACACTCTGCCTTGCGATGATTGTGTTTCTTTAGGGTGGAACGCGGCTTCGCGTAGTGAACTGCGACGCGGAGCGGCGCACCACACCGGAGGAGCCGCTGGAATCAGCGCGTGGTTACTTTCGGCCCAACTGGACCAGAACAACATGACGCTCAACAAACAGACAATAGGATGGTTCAAAAACTGGACCAGATAAAGCGGGCGAATGTCGCCTGACTGGCTACAGGCCGAGTTGTGCGAGTCCGCAATGGAGATTTGACAGGGGTCACATTCGCAAGGTCCACGCCATTTCACGCTCGACTTTGCCGTCGCCTGGGGAAATGTGGCTCGCCGTCAGCACTTTGGATCGCTGCAGACGATCGCCGTCAGCAATTCCTGTGTGGCAAGACCGCCACGCGAACTGCGAAATGTTGCCCAAATGCCTCGTCTCGCCTACAGAAATCACCTGCGATCTGGATTTGACGTGGAACGGCTGAGACTGCTTTGCCCATCTTGCGAACATGGGGTAGTCTTCAGCTGGAGCGTAATTTCACTGTGCTCCGTGATGGGATCGCAATGCTCGTTCACGTCCCTCCCATCATGACTAATCCGTCTTTTCGGAAGGCAGACCATGTCGGTCCCGGGCAACAAGTCCAAACTTAGCAAACTGTTAACAGGCGCGCAGCTTCCGGCATTACCACACAGTGCCGTTCGCTTGCTCGAGCTGTCTCAGGATCCCAATAACGGTCCGATCCAGTTCGCGGTTTCCATTGAGTCCGATCCGGGTCTAACGAGCCAGGTTTTGCGGTTCGTCAATTCGTCCTATTTTGGTTTTCGGCAGGAGATTTCGAGTGTCAAGCTGGCGATCTCATTGATTGGGATCCGGACGATTCAAAACTTCTTATTGTGGAGTGCGGTATTCAGCCTGATGCCGAATCCCAAGTGTGGTCCGTTCAATTTAAAAAGTCTGTGGCAAGACTCGTTGCGGCGCGGCATATTCGCCCGCGGCCTGGGGAAACTGCTGAAGCTCGCTGAAGCCGAAGACTTATTTGCAATCGCGCTGCTTCAGGACATGGCCGTGCCGGTATTGGCCAAAGAGATGCCCACCGAGTACCAATCTCTCATCTTGGCACGACAGGGGGGTCTTAACCGATTATCCGACTTGGAACGCGAGCAACTCGGATGGACGCACGGAGAAGCCGGGGCCATGCTGGCTCGCTTTTGGAGCTTGCCAGAGGGATTTGCCGTGACGATCGAACAGCACGCGGCCGCGGATGTCCTGGTGGACTCGAAATCCAGGCCTGGACTGTGTGTCGTGGGACTTTCGGCCCTACTGCCATCAACCTGTGATCCGACCTGGCAGGACCGGGAGGAGTTTCTCACAGTTCTCCGGCGGATTAGCGGCGCGCCTTCCGCGAACGCGGAAGTCTTGCTCGCTCAGGTCGACCGGGAATTTGGCGTTTTTGCGCCGATCATGAACATCGCGCAGCCCGCCAAAGCATTGGTTGCGTATCTGCAACCCGATGCAGTGGAAGCATAATCTCGATTTACGTTCGGTCGGTGACTTGTCGCCGCGCCCTCCACGCTGGATCTACCGGCTTCGTGCACCAACGAGCCATTCGTTTTCCAGCCACGATTCGCGTTGTAACGGTGCTGGCCCGTAGTGACTCGTTGCCGCCATAGCCGTCGCTTCGGGCGCTGACTAGAATCTCATGAAGAGCCCGCAAGAGTTGCCTGCTGCGAACAAGTCTCACCTGAGAGGGCAAACTTGAGGAATTCCATGCTCCATTCATTTGGGAGTGCACGAATCGCTGGTTAAGATTGAATCAGAATGATCGCTCGCGTGTTGTCCGGCTGAGATGGTCGCCATGACTGAATTCTTACGATCACGTCGCAAGCAAATCCTGCGGGAGGCTGAAGGGTATTTGGATCTCGCCACAGCCTGTCCCGGCTGCATGTGCCTGGAACTTGGAACCCGCGACCGAATGGCGAACCGCGCTCTGGAGACCATACGACGACTGGACAACTTCGGACGGAATCGCGTCGAGACTTGGTACTTAGAGGGACAGGCCTATCGCGTCATGGAACGGTATGCGGAGGCCATTACCGCCTTGGACAAAGCAGCCGAACTGGACCACAACAACATCCATGTGTGGCTGGCGTTAGGCTGGTGTTACAAACGGACCGGGCGGCTGGACAAGGCCATTGAGGCCCTGGAGGAAGCCCTCCAAGTCAATGATCGACAGGCCATCGTCCATTACAACCTCGCCTGCTATTGGAGCCTCGTCCGGAATGTGAAGTTCGCGATTCAATATCTGGAACAAGCATTCGAACTGGACCCCGCGTACCGTGATTTGGTCGCACAGGAACACGATTTCGATCCGATCCGCGAACATCCGCGGTTCCAGGAGCTGATGAGCGTGATCGTCTAACGCAACCAGACGCCGCCGCAACAAGGCATCACCGTGGTATTGTGGTAGCTTGGCGTTGAGGTAGCACGAAGGCAGGACGATAGCGGCAGGACGATGGGGGCAGGACGATGAAAAGGCGGCGGGCGCGGCGATGATTGTCGGGGGACTCAATGCTTCGCGGCGTACAACTCTGCGAATTCAAGCACCCAGACATCGATGATCTCGATAAACTTCTGTGGATCGGCGTCCGCGATCTTGTCGTAGTGGCTGCGGTTGAAGATCTCCTTGTTGCGTACGGTCCCTTTCGCAACCAGATCCAACACGTGATAGGTGGAAAACGGTCGGACGGTTAGTTCCAGCCGGCTGTAGTCGCTGCCCCGTCGTCCGGATTGCAGCCGGACGTCATCCCGGCTGCAAGCCGCCCCCCAACCGCGTTCGCCAAAGATCGTTTCATACTGAAAACCGGGAAAATACTGGGGCAGTTTGCTGACGCAGTGCTCGATGTGTTCGGAGAGCTGTAAGCGATACTGACCGTGCCGGCGGCGCAGCTCGTCTTCACTCCAGGCTTCGGCGCGAGCGGCTTGCTGCGCGGATTCGCTTTTGCGCTGGCCGCGCTGGATCGCACGTTGCAAACGATCATCGAAGTCCTTGTTCATCGATCGTCCAGACTGGAAAACGCGCGGCTAGGGGTCAGTCAATCTTACTTGGATGGATTGGAGGGGGAGGGTCGGGCCGAGTTGCGTCCCGGCCGGACCCTCCCAATCCCTAGGAAAGATCTACTTCTTTTCGTCCGGATCCTGCTGCTTCTTTTCGTAAAACTGCACCAAGTCCGAGAACGATCGCATCGGCTGTTGCCCAGTCAGCATCGCTTTGGTAATCGGCCGCACGGGTTTCGGCTTGGGAGGCGGTCCCGACGTCCGATTTGCGAATTTGGGGGGCGGCTTCTTGCCCGCGGGTCGCGGTGGCCGTTGCGGCTGCCGCTGTTGTGCAGGCTGTGGTCTTTGCGCCGCTGGAGGTGCAGCGGCTGCCGGAGGCGCCGACGAGGATTGCTGCTGCGGCCTATTATATCGTCGAGGCTTCCCTTCGCGTCGCTCCCGTGGGCGCCGCGCGGCACTGGGATCGATCGCCGTGAGCGACACGCGACGGCGTTCCTTGTCTACTTCGATTACCCAAACTTTCAGGAAGTCTCCGACGCTGACCACCTCTTGCGGGTCGCGAATGAATTGATCGGCCAATTTGCTGATGTGGATCAGCGCGCTGTCCGAAATGCCAATATCGACGAACGCCCCAAAATCGACGACGTTGAGCACCGTTCCCTGCAACTCCATCCCCGGCTTCAGATCATCGAGCTTCATGATCCCGGTTCGGAACGGGGGGGGCGAAAAATCATCGCGGGGATCACGTCCCGGTTTAGATAACGCCGAAAGAATGTCCTCAAGCAACAGTTCGCCGATCCCAAGCTCGCGTGACAGTTCTTCGACCGGGACATTCGCCAACCGCTCCGCTAGGGAAGTGCTTACGGCGGGAGTCGTCCCGGCCAGCTCGGTTGCAGCGGCCTTCGTACCAGTGGCATCCGTGACCAAGGGCTCGGTTGCTGTCTGATCCGTTGCAGCGGACTCGGATGCTGTCGGATTCGTAGCGGCGAGATTCGTTGCGGCGGGCTCGGTAGCTGTGGGACTTGTTGTTATGGGCTCGGTTACTTCGGGTTCGGCTGCTGTGGGCAATGTTTCCGCGAGATCCGTTGCGATGGGCACCGTTGCCGGCGGATCATGCGCCGCCGCGGCGGCTGGATTCACCGCCGCTTCGTTGGCGGTCGGCTCAGTTGTTGTCGGTGCGGCCGTCAGCGTGCCAGCCCCCGCGGGCTGGGCGGTCGGTCGCGGATCACTGGTTCCGCGCGGAGAAAGATCCGACAGTGGAATATTCAGCCGTTCGAGCACTCGTTGCGCGACCGCGTAGCTTTCAGGATGAATCCAGGTTGCGTCGAGTGGATTGTCGCCATCTGGGATGCGGAGAAACCCAGCCGCCTGGACGAAGGTTGCTTCACCGATCCCGGGGACTTCTTTGAGTTGCTCACGATTGCGAAAGGGTCCATGCTGCTGCCGATATTCGTACACTCGCCGCGCCGTCAGCTGGTTCAAGCCCGACACGTACCCGAGCAGGGACGGGCTGGCCGAGTTCAACTCCACGCCGACGAAGTTAACGCACAAGTTCACGACGGAGTCGAGCGATTCGCGCAGATATTTGGCCTTCATGTCGTGTTGGTACATGCCCACACCAATGTTGGCTGGGTTGATCTTGACCAACTCCGACAGTGGATCCTGCAATCGGCGGCCAATCGACACGGCGCTGCGCATCATTGGATCGCAGTGCGGCAATTCATCACGTCCAACTTGACTGGTCGAATAAACGCTGGCTCCGGCTTCGTTCACAATCAGGTAAGCGATGGGGGTTCCGCTCAATTCGGAGCCGATTACGTCCGACACGATTTGCTCAGCCGCGCGACATCCGGCGCCATTCCCGATCGCCACCAACTCCAACCGGTGCCGACGGATGACCGCCCCAAGCGTGGCGCGGGCGTGATTGCGTTGTTCATCGCTCCCGACCAGATTGATCATGCCGTGCTCGAGTACTCCGCCGAATGCATCGACCGCGGCCAGTTTGCAGCCACTGCGGAAACCGGGATCCACCGCCAATACGCGTTTGCCGCGCACCGGTGGTTGCAGGAGCAACTTGCGCAAGTTGCGAATAAAAACCTGCAGCGCATGCTGCTCCGCTTCTTCGGCCAACTCACGTCGTAACTCGCGTTCGAGACTGGGTAATACCAGCCGTTGCAAGGCATCCCGGGCACACGCGCGTAAATAAGTTCCGTGGATGTGGCCGTCCGGTACCATGTGGTACGTTGCTTCGTCGACAAGCGCATCGGCGTTGTAATCGACCCGCACACGCAACACCTTAGCGCGCTCGCCGCGATTGATCGCCAGGATGCGATGAGGCGGAAGACGCGACAGCGCTTCGCGAAAGTTGTAGTAATCCTTGAACGCATGTTCGAGCAGTTTTTTCTTGCGTTCCTTAGCCAATTGCTTCTTGGTCGGAGTTTTCTTAGGGGAAACCTGCGCAACGAATGGGCCCGGAGGTTTCAGCGCCCCCTTACTAGCTACAGGACTGGTCGCGGAGTGAATCTCTTCGGCCGTGGATAGGGGCGGGTTTTCCGTGGTGATACTCGCCGCCTGCGGTTCGGCGCCAGTTGGGGACTCCGAGAGCGAAGCAGTCGATGGTTCACCTGCTGCCGCGCATTGCGCTGGGATCGTCGTGTCCGCCGTTGCGAGTTGCCCCGTGGCGGCGATCAATTCGGCGTCCGCACCGCGCGAATCGTGATCCGGTGGCTGCGCGGCAGCGAGCGGATGTTCCGTCACCGCGATTTCACTTTCTGACTGATCGCCGTTTGACTGATCGCCGTTTGACTGATCGCCGTTTGACTGATCGCCGTTTGACTGATCG
>CAZFLF010000032.1:11301-15681 GCA_964519825.1 uncultured Pirellulaceae bacterium
CCGCCTGACTGATCGCCGTTTGACTGATCGCCGCCTGACTGATCGCCGCCTGGCTGATCGACGCCTGGCTGAACGACGCCTGTCTGAACGACGCCTGTCTGAACGTACGCCGCCGGGGGACTGGGCGTGCGTTCGGCGGGGTCGATGCGAGAGCACGTCAGCACGCCGTCGCGCCGCAACGCCTTCCGCAATCGGCCGCGAACATCTGCGCGCTCGCTGAACATCTCCGCCAGGATATGTCCAACACCCTGCAGCACGTCCTCGATGGATTTCAATCCGTTGTCTGGGGCCAGGCAGGCCGCCCCGCGCGCCTGCAGATCGTTCGCCGCCGGGTTCGCTTCGAGGATTTCCTTGGCCAGTGGCTCTAGGCCCCGGTGGCGAGCAATCGTGGCTAAGGTCTGCTTTTTTGGCTTGTACGGCAGGTAAACATCTTCCAGCCATTTCAACGTTCGCGCGCCGTTGATTTTGGTGGCGAGTTCGGGGGTAAGTTTCCCCTGACTCTCGACCGAGCGGACAATCGTTTGTTTTCGCTCGGCTAGCAATCGAAGTTTTAGCGCCTCCTGTTGGATGCAGAGGATTTGCTCTTCGTTCAAGCCACCGGTGTGCTCCTTGCGATAGCGTGTGATAAACGGGATCGTGTTCCCGTCATCGAGAAGCTGCAGCGTGCGCTGCACCGGATCGACCGGCAATTCCAATTCACGAGCTAGAAATGCGAGGTCGATGTTTGCGGCGGTGGTCATAGCGAAGCGGGCCTTGGCGTGCGTGGCCGAGTGCCCGTGCCTGCGAAATTAGAAATACCGAGCGACCTAATGAAGCGATCTTTAGAGACTCTCTTGAGCATTTCAGCTTGAAGCCTCCACCCTCGTGGGAGCGCGGGGAATGCTTCAACGCCGAACACCTGCGATGACAGCGGGGCAATCTAGCGCGTGCCCCCTACGTTGTCAAGGATTACCGCACTCGTTGAATCTCTCCCAATTACCCACTTATACGCCAGTTTCGGCGGGATTGCCACGACTGCTGTCATACGCCGAGGCCTATGAAACCTCAAAGTTGGAGTTTTCGACAAGATTCTTCAAATCCTTGCGGTGGTCGCTGCCGATAACAAGCGACGAACGAAACGGTAGGATGCCCGGTGCACAGAGCACTGGGATCCGCTGGCCCTCAACACACCCAAGGACGAGTGCATGGCCCAGCCTCATTTGCGAATCTATTACGGACCAGAACAAAGTCTTGCGGCCGACGCGGACGTGCTAACCGATCAGCCCATCGAGCGAGTCACCGTCCAACTCAGTGACGTGTTTCCGTTGCTGGGAGACGCGGTTCGCAGTGAGCGTACATGGTTGCGGGACTTCGCGGAGGATGAAATAACCATTTCGTCGGATTTATACGAAGTTTTGTTGGCCTATCAGCATTACTGCCGCCGGCCGTCCGCCTAAAGCAAATGACGGAGTGCAGGTGCTGAAGTATGCCAAAACGTATGCGTTTTGGGGAGCGCAGCAGGTGTCAGTCCGGCTCGCTCATGGAATGATCGTTCACCCGGCGCGGCCGGGTTTTTTTTTGCGCGTGGGGATTGTCCACCGCGACACTCCGGCAGATGCTGATAGCAAGACCCGCCCATGACCAACCAACTTCCCAGGGCTAGTAATCGCGATATGGATGCAACGAGCGAGGAGGAGTTGCCGCGACGCACCGAGGATTTGATCCAGACCATTCGGGAGTATGCGGACAAACTCGTTCATGACGGAACGACGCGCGGCGATTTGAAAATACTCAGCCGGACACTGCGCGAGCTGCGCTATGCGTTCAAGGTGTTCTCTCCTTACCGGAAAAACCGCAAGGTTACTATTTTTGGTTCGGCGCGTACGTTGCCGGATGCCCCCACCTACAAACTCGCGATGGAACTCGGGCGCGAAATGGCCGCGCGAGACTGGATGGTTATTACCGGCGCAGCCAGTGGGATCATGGAAGCGGGCCATCGGGGCGCGGGACGCGATCACGCCATGGGCCTCAACATCATGCTGCCGTTTGAACAGTCGGCGAATGAAGTGATTGCCGGCGACGCGAAGCTGGTCCACATGAAATACTTTTTCACGCGCAAGCTAATGTTCGTGAAAGAGTGCGACGCGGTGGTCTGTCTCCCTGGCGGTTTTGGCACGCTCGATGAAGCGCTCGAAGTCTTGACCCTACTCCAAACCGGCAAACACGACATGATGCCGGTGGTGTTCTTGGACGAGCCGGGAGGCAGTTACTGGCGTGCAATTGATGAATTCTTCCGGCAGCATTTGCTGGCCAAAGCTTTGATCTCGCCGGAGGACGTGAACCTCTATCATTTGTCCGAGTCCGTAGCCGACACGGTGGCGGAAGTGACCGGCTTTTACCGCAACTATCACAGCATGCGGTTTGTGAAGAACCAACTCGTGTTTCGCTTGCAGCGGCCGCTATCGGCGGAAGAACTCGCAGTCGTCAACGAACAGTTCGCCGACATTCTCAGCGAAGGCCAGTTCCGGCAAGCGGGCCCCCTGCCGGCGGAACGAGATGACCCGCAGCTCAATCACCTTTCGCGGCTCACCTTTCATTTCAATCGCCGCAGCCTCGGACGTTTGCGAAAGCTGATCGACCACCTGAATAAGGGAAATGACCAAATCTCAATGACCAATGACCAAGGAATGACCAAATCCCAAACGAGGGAATGACCAAATCCCAATGACCAATGACCAAGGGAAGAGAAAGACAGTCTCTGGATCTTTACGCAGATTGCGCGGTTAATCGCCGCGTTTCCCGGTGATATGAATTCATAAACAAATAACTACCGACGCCTGGTCACTGGGATTTGGTCATTGGTCATTGGGATTTGGTCATTCCTTAGTCAGGTCAGGCCAGCAACCCGTCAATTACGCTCCCCTCCGGCGCCACGTGGTGCGGGCGGCCCAGTCGGTCGAGCAGTACGTGTTGGGGGTGGATGCCCAACAACTGATAGATCGTGGCGACAATATCGCCGGGCGTTGTCGGTTTGTCCGCAGGAAACGCGCCGGCCTTATCGCTCGCGCCGTATACCAGGCCAGGTTGGATGCCGCCACCGGCCAGCATAACGGTGTAACAGTAATTCCAATGATCGCGCCCGGCGTCGCTGCCGTTGATTTTCGGTGTTCGACCAAAGTCACCGAGAACCGCAACCAGCGTTCGTTCGAGCATCTTGCGGTCGGCCAGATCCTGCAGCAGGCTGGCACAGGCGGCGTCGAACTGCGGGAGGAGCGGATCCTTGAGTTTCTTAAAATTACCGGAATGTGTGTCCCAGGTGGCGTTGGCGTCGGGCGCCCAGGAGATTGTGGCGACGCGCGTTCCGGCTTCCACCAACCGTCGCGCCAGCAACACACTCTGTCCATAAATGTTGCGGCCGTAAGATTCGCGCACGCGGTCCGGTTCTTGGTCTAGACGAAAGGCCTGCTTCACTCGCGGTGACGTCAAGACGTCGAACGCGCGGTGCTGGAACCGTGACATGGAATCGAGTACACCGCGTGCGTCATGGTTCATCGCCGGGGCTCGCAATCGATTCAGCAGTTCTCCACGCGAAGCGAATCGTGAACTATCGACGTCCGCGGGCAGACTGAGTTCTGGCACCGAAAAATCAGCAGCATTGGGATCCTTGAGAACCCACAGCGGATCGAAGCCACTCCCCAGCCAGCCACCGAAGAAGCCGGGCTGAGGCGGTCCCCCAGCTCCTTCCTTGGTCATGTACGGCAATGCCACGTGCGACACGACATCCGCCGTCGTAGGACGCAACCGTGCGGCAACCGCGCCCAATGCGGGCTGGTCTTCGCTCGATTCCCCGATGGCGCGAGTGGCGTCACCACGGTCATGTCCGGTCAGCGCGGTATAGACCGCCAGCGCGTGGGCATTGTTCACGCTATGATGCATGGCGCGCACCAGCGCGCAACGGTGCAGGTGAGTCGCTAATCGAGGCAGATGCTCACACAGCGGTACGCCGGGCAGCGACGACGCAATCGGCTTGAATTCACCGCGACTCTCGGCCGGTCCGTCCGGTTTCATGTCCCACATATCTAGATGGCTGGGACCGCCGTTCAGAAACAGAATGATCAACGAGTCCGCGCGCGGAGCAATGGCTGTTGGCAGTTCCTCCGCTGCCAGCAGCTTGGCAAGCGTGACTCCCATCGCGCCCGCGCTGCCGACGCAGAGTAGTTCGCGGCGATTGAAGACGTGCGTCACGGTTTGATTTCCCTTGCAATGCAAACGGTTGAATTCTTCCCAGGAGGAATAGATTCTATGTCAAACCTTAATTCCACCGGCGCCGGGCCGGTGGGGATTCCTTAAGATTGCGGCCGAAGGCCGCGCCAAGATCGTAGCCTAGGCCGAATAGACTAC
>CAZFLF010000033.1:0-15606 GCA_964519825.1 uncultured Pirellulaceae bacterium
GTCGAGGGAGAATTGTTGAATCCCAAGGAATCGCCCCGTCGTAGCTATCTCGTGAAGACGTTCGAAGGGGTCAAGCTGTCCCTGGCCGCCGATCAAGTCGATCGAGTCGTCATGAAAACCGAGGCCGAGCGAAAGTACGAAGCGTTCGCTTCGAAACTGGCAGACACTTCCACGGCGCATTGGGACGCCGCGGAGAAATGCGCCAAGGCGGACTTGACGGAGCAGCGTTTATTTCATCTGGAGCAAGTCCTGCGTCTCGATCCCAATCACGAAGCGGCCCGGCACGCGCTCGGGTACAGCCGCATCGTTGGCAAATGGATCCGACAAACCGAAGCGATGGAAAGCAAAGGGTACGTGCGCGCTGGCGGAACGTGGCGATTGCCGCAGGAATTGGAGCTGGAATCCGCGGCGGCGGAACTGGAACAGCGGGGTGTCAAGTGGCGCAAAGACCTTAAGACGTGGCGCGAATGGATCGTGAAAGGCCGTGATCCGCAAAAGGTGACGACCGCCGACCATTCGATTCGCGCCATCCGCGACCCGCTGGCGGTGCCTGGGTTGCTCGAGTTGTTGACTCGCGAAAAGGAACCGTTGCCGTTGCGATTGGTCTACATCGACGTATTGGGGCAAATCGGCGGTCCCGCAGTTCTTGCCACCTTGGTACGGTTGAGCGTCGAGGATCGCGATGCCAGCGTCCGAGATCGCTGTCTTGACAAGTTGGCGAAGGCCCAGTCCAAGCCAGCGGTGCGCCAGTTCATCAAGTACCTGGAGCACGATGATAATTTGATCGTGCATCGTGCTTCCGTCGCACTCGACCGGATGAAAGACCCTGAAGCTACGCCTGCGTTGATCGACGCGCTCATTACGACCCACAAGTTTCTCGAAGGGAGCGGTGGTATCTCCCCAACGTTTTCCAATGACGGCGGAGGTGGACTGTCCATGGGTGGGAGCCCCAAGTATGTGAAGAGACAGCTGAACAATGATCCAGTCCTGCGCACACTTCTCGCGCTCAATCCGGGCGTCAATTTTGGCTTTGACCAAAGCCGCTGGAAGGACTGGTACAAAGAGCAAAACAAACCAAAAACGATTGTCAGCCTACGCCGTAGCGAATAATCATGAGACCACTCAGCATTGTTGCGCCCGATTGGTGGGATTACACCACGTTGGACCGGACGATTCTCAATGACGCCGCGCGGCTGACCGCAGCGGATTTGCAGGCGCTGTCGCGGCCGGGCTTCCTGGTCAAAGTGTACGATACACTCGAAGACTTTTATCTCGCCGAGGCGCTGGAGTACATCAATGCCTGGAAGCAGGCCAAGCCAGATCGGCCGGCGGGAGTCTGCGGCCCGATCGGCCCCACGGAACAGTTGCCGTTGGTCGCCCGGCTCGTCAATGAATTGGAGCTGGATTTACGCCATGCACACTTCTGGGGCATGGACGAATGGGTATTGAACGGCCGCGAAGTACCGGAGAGTTTTCCCCTCAGCTTTGCCCGCACGGACCGCGAGCTCCTTTTCAATCGCATCCGGCCCGACTTGCGCATGCCGGAAAAGAATATCCACTTTCCCCAGGCGGACGCGCGCCAATATATCGAATCGTGGAAACATGCCCGTTGTGTCGTGATGCAAGGGGGGCAGGGAGAAGTGAAGCACTGGGCGTTTAACGATCCACCACGTCGTGTCGCCCCGTTTGACAAAGCCCCTCCACCTCCCGACGAATACCGTAAACTCACCACGCGCGTCGTCGACCTGCATCCGATGACGATCATCCAGAATGCCCGTACGTCCGGTGGCGGAGTGGTCACGAGCGTGCCCACTCAGGCCGTCTCGGTTGGCCCCGCGGAAACGTGGCAAGCGGAAAAAGTTTCAATCTGGCACGCCGGCCAACACGACAATCCGTTCGGCCAGCGCCTGACAGCCCTCATGATTGCGAAACGCATTCCCGACTCCGCCGTGCCGATGTCGCTGCTCGCCGATCATCCTAACGTCCAATTCAACTACTATCGCCGAGGAATTGGCGAATGCGACGTGGAGATGCACTGATGAAGCGAGCGTTTGCCGTCGCCGCGCATCCGGACGACATTGAGTTCTTTATGTCCGGAACTTTGCTGCTCCTGCGGGAGGCCGGCTATGAACTGCATTATATGAATGTGGCCGATGGTTGTTGTGGTACGACGCAATACGACGCAGCGACGATCGCACGGATGAGATTGGAAGAGGCGAAGGCAGCTGCGCAGTTCATCGGTGCGGAATTCCATCCTCCGATCTGCCATGATCTGGAGATCTTCTACGATCGCCCAACGTTGTTGAAAGTCGCATCCGTGGTGCGCGAAGTGGCGCCCGAGATCCTGCTGACCCACTCGCCTGACGATTACATGGAAGACCACATGAATGTCAGCCGTCTGGCAGTGACAGCCGCTTTCTCACGCGGCATGCCCAATTTCCCGGTCGATCCACCTCGGCCAGCCAGCTTGAATCAGGTCACTATCTATCATGCTCAACCTTTTTCCCACCGTGATCCGTTGCGGCGGCTGGTTGAGCCGGATTTCTTTGTCGACGTGACGAGCGTGCTCGAACGCAAAGTTGAGATGCTAGCTAAACATGAAAGTCAGAAGCGCTGGCTCGACGAGAGTCAGGGGCACGATTCTTATTTGCAAACATTACGAGATTTGGACGAGGAATGTGGACGGATGTCAGGTATGTTTCAATTCGCCGAAGGATGGCGACGGCATCTGCATCTGGGCTTATGTGGCGAAAAGGATGACCCATTGGTGGCCGCGCTGCTAGGCAAAGTCCTGAAGGGCTCGTAGTGCTATCGGCTTCGTTTGAAGATCATCTGGACCAGCCGTCTAGGATTTTGTTAGCGAAAATCGGAAGAAATGGGCTGCTTCCAGTAAGTCCTTCGATGCCAAATCTATTCGTCATTTTCGATCACTATCTCTTGATGCAGTAATGCTTTGCTTCTAATGAATTCACCGCCGGCCCAGCGATTCCAAAAGTTTTTTTCCGCTGAGGAAACATTTCGCCCTATGGCGTCGTCCAACCGTTCAGTTTTCTCGCGATTGCGTTCGAATTGGCGACGGATGCGGCCCCAAACAAGCGGAATTCATGCCGTTTTTTTGGGCCAACACCTGTGGCCAAAGAACTTTGCGCAAAAAAGTGGAAACGTCTACAGATGCCAATTAGACTCGGTAGAGTATTCGCGTGGACAAAGTCCATCTGTTTTCTCCAATTTTCCCAGATGAGGGTTCACTCGTGAACCAAGATCACAGTTTCCGCTCGCGTTTTCGTTCCGCAAAAGCCCGTCGAAAGCTCCCGAATAAGCGCTGTCTATTCAACAGTCGTGTACTTCGTGTCGAGCAGCTCGAACAGCGCTCGTTGCTGGCGGGGCTGCACGGCGCTGAAAGTGGCTCAATACCCACGCCTGGTTCGCTCAACACCGAATCATTGTCGTACAAGTACTACCCGACAAAGCACTACGCGGCGGACACGGCAGGATATCTTACGGGGCCATCGTCAGCCGCGCCGCTGCAAATTGCGATCGATTTTTTGACGACGAATGCCCCGAAGTTCGGACTGAAGGCGGCAGATCTCTCTAACTTGGCGTTAAAGAACCAATACACCGATCCGGATTCGCACGGCGGCGTGACCCATCTCTATTTCAAGCAGACGTTTAACAATCTGGAGATCGGCAATGCCGATCTTAGCATCAACATCGCCAAGAACGGCGAGATCATCAACATTGCCAGCACTTTTGTCGGCAACCTAACGCACCCTTCCACGCAGCAGGCACTACTTCCAGGAGTTGGATCGGCCGCTGCGTTCCTGCAGTTCGGCGAGGACTTTGGTTACACGTTTTCCTCGCAGCCCCAAGTCATTTCGGCTCCCCAAGGGCATAACCAGCGCACAGTTCTGTCAGGGGGGGGTGTTGCGGGAGGGAATGTCATTGCGGAGCTGCAATACATAGCGAATTCCACAGGCCTGGAATTGACCTGGAGAATGAACGTTCCGACTTCCGACCAACTCCATTGGTACGACACGTTTCAGGGTGCCGACGATGGCGGACTGGTCTTTATGAACGATTGGGTTGCCAACGCAAGCTACAATGTGTTCCCGCTGCCGGCATCCGGGCCCAATGACGGCGTTCGATCTATAGTAGTTGACCCACAAGATCCAATTGCGTCTCCGTATGGCTGGCATGATGTCAACGGCCAGCCGGGTGCCGATTTCTGTGATACTCGCGGCAACAACGTGATGGCGTCGGAGGATCGCAATGGCTTCGGTAGCACAACTGGCAATCCGACTCCCGCGCTGCGTCCGAATGGTTGTCCGAATCTGAATTTCGATTTCCCACTGAATCTGGGTGCTCTAACAACTGCGGCGTTCACCGATGCCTCGGTGGTCAACATGTTCTATTTGTCGAACATGGCGCATGACATCACCTATCGGTACGGATTTGATGAGGCATCCGGAAACTTTCAGTCGTTGAACTACGGCCAGACGGGGCGTGGGGGCGATCCGATTCTGGCGCTCGGTCAGTCGGACGGGAATGCAATTATTCCGATCAACAACGCATTCATGGCCACTCCCCCCGACGGTTTCCAACCGTTGATGATAATGGGTGAGTTCAATGTCGATTTTACTTCGCCGAACTTCCCGTTTTATCAACCACGGCGAGACACCTCGCTGGTGGCCGACGTGGTGCTGCATGAATACTTCCACGGCGTTACCAACCGCCTGACGGGTGGGGCAAACAATGCCGGGGCCCTTCAGGCTCAGCAAAGCCGGTCGATGGGCGAGGGATGGAGCGACTTTTTCGCACTGTGGGCGCTGCAAGACCCGACCGATTTACCGGCCGACCCGGTGGAAGTGGGACCCTATCTCACCGGGCCTGCCCCAGCGGTTCCTGGAAAGGGCATTCGCCGGAATCCCTACAGCTTTGATTTGTCAGTCAATCCGATAATGTTCAGCGATTTCAATGCCGCTGGCGGTGTGCCACTCTGCCAGACCGGCACATCGAACTGCGAAGTGCACAATGCGGGCGAAATCTGGGCCTCGATACTGTGGGATCTGAACTGGATCCTGCAGGAAAAATACGGCTTTGATCCGGATGTTTTCGCCGGTACAGGAGGAAATAATCTGGCGATGGAGTTGGTGATCCAGGGGCTGAAACTCCAGCCCGCGAATCCAACGTGGACCCAAGCTCGCGACGGAATTCTCCAAGCCGACATCATTCTATATCGCGGTGCCCATCACAAAGAAATCTGGACGGCATTCGCTCGCCGTGGCATGGGTTTCCAATCGGACGCGGATTCGCTGGATTTAGGCGTGCAAGGTCCATTTCCGTTCCCACCAATCTTTATTTTCCTCGATTCGCCGAATTCGCTGTCCGTGCGCGCCTCCTTTGACATCCCGAACAGCCCCGGCCGCATTCGCGGGACGGTGTTTAACGATGCCAACGGGAACGGAATCTTTGATGCACAGGAACTGGGCATTGGCGGCGTGACCATGTTCCTCGACGTCGACAACGACGGCATCTTTGATCCGCTCGAGCCGACCACGATTACGGCCGCCGACGGCTCCTATGAATTCCAGATTTTCGTGCGCGGAGATTTTCGCGTTGGACAGGTCGTCCCCCCGGGCCTGCAGCAAACCACGCCACCTGGGATTGGTGGACAAACTGTTACGGTGATCAACGGCCAGACGGTCAGCAACGTCAACTTCGGTGACCGTGCCGGCAATGCACTGACAACGGGCATCGTTTTCAATGACTTCGACGGCGACGGTCGCCGTGACTCGGACGAACCGGGGTTGGCCGGGGTCTACATATACGCCGACTATGACGGCGACAAACGACTGGACTTAAGCGAGCCGCAAACCGTCACGAACCAAGACGGCTTCTATACTCTCAAGCTGGATCGCCCGGGCACCTACTTTGTCCGGCAAGTGATTCCCGCCGGTTTTGCCCAAACCTTCCCTACCAACAACGGCGGGTTTCAGGTCACTATCGTGACCGGATCGCTCAATGCGAATTTTGAGTTCGGCAATACGGCGGCCGAAGACTGGGGCGACGCTCCCGCGTCCTATCGCACGTTGGCGGCGGACAATGGCGCCGTTCACGGTTCATTGCCCGGTTTCTTCCTGGGGGCGTCGGTCGATTTGGAATCCGATGGCAAGCCGTCCGCGACTGCGGATGGGGACGACCTCAGCGGCATTGATGACGAAGACGGCGTCCAATTCACCTCGAGCTTATTCCCTGGTTCGACCAGCAACGTCAGTGTTACGGTCAACTTGAAGGACCGCATCACCGAAACTGTCAACGGCAGACTGAGAACGACGGTTCTACAAGATAATTCAGGCGGTCGACTCCATGCCTGGGTCGACTTCAATCGCGACGGCGACTTCGACGATTCCGGGGAAAAGATCTTCACCGATTTGCTGCTGTTTGAGGGAGTTCACAACCTGTCGTATAACGTTCCGCGCAGTGCGACGCCGGGCGTCACCTTCGCGCGATTCCGCTACACCTACGAGCATCAACTTGGCCCGAATGGTCGCGCGATTGCCGGCGAAGTGGAGGACTACGGAGTTCGAATCTTGACCGATACGCCGGACGCGGTGGACGACGTGTTCACCGTCGATCAAAACACGGTTGCCAATGTGTTGAATGTGTTGGCCAACGACGTGCCGTCGGCGAGCGGCCCGCTGACGATTCTGAGCTTTACCCCATCGTCTCGCGGCGCGACCATTGTCATTTCGCCGGACGGGCTATCCCTGCGGTACACTCCGCAACGCGGTTCAATTGGCAGCGATTCCTTCACGTACACGGTCCGTGATCCGTCGGGGGCGACCGACACTGCGCGCGTGTCGGTGACCATCTTGCCGTCGTTCTCCCAGCCGATCGCGGTGGACGATTCGATCGATGTCAACGAGAACTCCTCGAACAATGTAATTAACGTGTTGGCCAATGACTTGCCGGGCCGGTTCCCCCCCATTGGAATCGTCTTCCCGGGGAGTCCGTCGAACGGGTTTGTCGAAGTCGACAATCGCGGCACGACAACTCCGTCGGACGATGTGCTGCGTTATACGCCCGACCCGGGCTTTGCGGGTACCGATCAATTCCAGTACACGATTGAAGATGCTCAGTTCCAACAAAGCACGGCCACGGTGACCGTTCACGTCCAACCAGGCGACCAGGACGACGACATCGTGCAGTATCGGTTGGAAGCGACCGACATCAACAATCGACCGATTCAGGCAATCGGCGTGGGTGAAACTTTCAAGATCCGGGCTTATGTCAAGGATCTTCGCTTGGACGATACCGTCGATGACGGCGTGGATCGTCGCGGCGTCGGCGCGGCCTATTTCGACGCGTTGTATCCGTTTGCGTTGGTTTCCTTGCAGGGATCGATTTCATTCCCCGGCCAATATACGAACGCCACTTCCGGGAACGTCAATACACCGGGGCTCATCGACGAGGCTGGGGCGTTGCAGAACGGCACCGAGCCGCTGGGTGCCAACGAACTCTTGCTCTATGAAGTCTTTGCGACGGCGACTGGGGTAGGAAGCGCCCAGTTTGTTGGCGATCCCGCGGATCGAACCAGCGAGAATCCAGGTTCGCCCGACCACGACACCATATTGTTCGAGCCGCCCCAGAATGCGGTGCAGATCAAACAGCTCAGGTTCGTCAATTCAACGTTGCAGATTGTCGGGACCGGTGGACGTCCTATCGCAACGGACAATACTTTCACGATTCCCGCCAACGTACTCAATTTCCCATTGAACGTGCTTGCGAACGACGTCGAAGTCAATAATCCGCCATTGCGCATTACGGCCGTCGGCTCCTCTTCGACCACGACCTTTACGACGGCGAATGGTTCGCAGGTCAGGATTTCCGCGGATGGACAATTGCTGCTGTTTACCCCGCGGAACGGTTTCAACGGCACGGATCAATTCACGTACACCGTGTCCAATGCGGTGAACCTGACTTCTTCCGCGTTAGTGACGGTGCAGGTGGGAGCCCCGACTAAGGATATAACGATCCGCCTGGAAGCTACCAATTTGCAGGGTCAGCCGCTGACTGGACCGATTCTGGTGGGCGACGATTTCCTGGTCCGAGTGCTGGTGCAAGACATCCGGTCGAATCCGCCCGATCGCACCCGGATGGGTGTCTTCGCCGCTTATCTTGATTTGCTGTATGACGGCGAGTTGGTATCGACCATCGGCGACATAAACACACCGTTCGGATTCCGCATGCAATTCGGACCGGAATACAACGTCAACGGTCTGTCGGCCAGCAATGCCCTCCCCAATGTGATTGACGAACTTGGCGCCTTCCAGACTTCGTTCGGTCCGCTTGGTCCCAACGAGTTCCTCCTGGCGGCGGTGACGTTCAACGCCGATGAGGCTGGTACAGCGAGCTTCGTTTCCGACCCCGCCGACCTATCGCCGCTCCACGATGTCCTCCTCTTCGAGCCGGATGATGCGGCAGTGCCACTCAGCCGCGTCAACTTCCGAACCACTTCGGTGATCATCGTGGGAGCTGGAGAAGGGGAGGCGTATCACAACTTTACTATTCCAGAAGATGTTAACGGCGATGGTGCCAGAACACCGATCGACGCACTTATGATCATTAACGACTTAAATGCCAATGGTGCTCGTTACTTGTATGGATCGGCTGCAGGGGGAGAAGGTGAAACTGGGACAAAACGATTTCTCGATGTGAACCGTGACGGATGGGCCACTCCTATCGATGCGTTACAAACAATCAATGCGTTGGTGCGAACAGGCGCTGGTGAAGGCGAATCCACGGGGAACCTGTTGGACTTGTCTCAGGCGAATACGGCCATGACCCAGTTTGTCTTGCCGGATCTTCAATTGTCGATGGAGCATTCGGATGCTGGGCCACCGACTACTCCAAGTCAGTACAATTCCAGTGCGTTGGAGATCTCAGCAGCAACTCCCGCCGAAAATCACAGCTGCGCGACCCAGGTTCGTGACGATCTGTTCGCTGAATTCGACTCGAAAGAGAACGATGACAATAAGGTTGAAGAATTGCTGGCGGAGGACGTCGGCAGCGAATGGTGGAAGAATTGAATCGTCCGCTTAGCCAACGATTAGATCCGATTTCCACGATCCATCGACACGTTTGGGAGGGGTTGTGTTCTTTTGTGCGAGCGGCGCTGAACCGCAAACGACATGAAGAATCAGGACATTGTCCGTAAAAACGAAGTCTTGTTTTCCACTTTTGTGCAACGTTTCCAAACCGCATTCGTTACCGTGTTGCAACTTCGTTAAAAAATTGGAATCGAACGACGCAATCCAATTAGGGTTCGATCTACTCCGTAGAAGCCAATCAAACCAGTCGTCATCTTAGCTTGTGAGCCGTAACTCCGAGACAGAAACAAGTCGGACAACTACAATCACTTCGCGGTCGCGGTCGTCACAGATTCCACCGGCTGCATCGGCAGCTTCCTCCGCCACGTCTCAGACTGTTCGGGTTTGTCCCATAACTCATAGAGCTTTACGATTCGTTCAGTGGCCTGACGCACGATTCGCTCACTATCTTGAGGGGGAATTGTGTCGCGTAGCAATTGCACGGCGTCGAAGCCGGTAATAAGGTGTTTCTCCGCTTCTTCGAACCTTTTTTGGCCGGCGATTGACAATCCAATGACGTTCTCCGTGACCGCCGTCGTCCAGTCACCAGGCACAATGCGCTGGCGTATTGTCCAACACTCTCGAAGCGAGGCTTCCGCGTCCGAATACTTTTCTTGTTTGATTTGACACATTCCCAGCCAGTAAAGATTGGAGGCATGTTTCACCTCGTCCCCTCCTACTCGTTTTCTGCCGATCGCCACCAACTCGTGAAAATATGGATCAGCCTCCGCTGAACGGTCAGCAAGTTGCAAAGCCTCTGCTAATTCCCGGGTTACTTGCAGTGTTTTCATATTTTCTCGGCCCAGGGTGCCGCGCAGGGTTTCTACCGCGTCTTTTAACCTGGAAATTGCTTCGGAATACTGTCCTTGAGCGAACAAATAGTCAGCAAAATATTTTTGTGCGTAAACCGTATCGACATGAGCAGGTCCTAAGTGCTTGCTCAACTGCGTGATTACCGATTCGTAAATTGCAGCCGCATCGGTTTGCCGTTTGCACTTCTGATAGGCTTCGGCAAGTGCAAAGTGGCATTGCAACGTTATCGGATGCGCCCATCCAAGTTTGTTAATCGCACGTGGTCGTGCTGATTCCAGCAATGGCAACGACTGTTCGAACTTTCTCATCTGCTGAAAACAGAGCGCTAGGTTGACTGTTGTTTGCAGTGTTCGAGGGTTGTCCGCACCTAATTTCTCCACAAGCAGCGCCAGCGTTTTTTCGTAAATTGATGCCGCCTCGTCAAGGTGCCCCGCGCTTGTTAGTGCGGTAGCCAGGTTATTTCGGAGCGCAAGTATTTCCGGATGATTGGTACCGAGCGCATCTGTCGCGATCGGCAGTAATTCTCGATATATCGATACAGCATCTTTTGCGCGCCCGACTTGACGATACGCCTGAGCCAAAATGCCCTTGGTTGAAGACACCGCCTCGAGTCTCTTTCCTCGTTTTTGTTCTAACTTCGGCAAACACTGCTCAAGTAAAGAAATAGCCTGTTGAAGATGGCCTGCTCGCATGAGAGCCGTCGCAAAAACTCGTTGCGTTCTTAATGACTCAATGTCGTCTTCGCCGAAATACTGTAACTGTGCATCCAATGTTCGCCGCAGCAAAGGAATCGCTTCGACAAATACACCTGCGTCCGCATATGCGTTGCCAAGATTACTCATGGATCTGAATGTACTCGGATGGTTTTTCCCGAGCTGTGTTTGCCGTAGCTCAAAGGTAGTTTTGTGCAGAGCAATGGCTTCATCGTATTGCCCGGCCAGCTGATATGCATTTGCCAAATTATTCTGGGTATTCAAGGTATAGGGGTGCTGGGTGCCAAACCTAACTTTCCTTAACTCCAAGATCTCTTTGTGCAATGAAATCGCTTCGTCGTGGCGCCCTGCCTCCGCATAGGCGCTAGCCAAAGCGTTGCGTGACCACAGCGTATACTCGTGGTCAATCCCATGCATCTTGCTAAAACTCGTGATCGCAGCGTCAAAATGTCCTAGCTCCATAAGAATTACCGCAAGAGTGTGCTCTGCCTCTATGGTTTGGGCATGAGCCGGCCCCAGTTTTTGCTGAGCTTTATCGAAAGTCTTTTGGCCAATGAGGAACGCCTCTTCAATGCGTGTCGCAACGAGATACGCGGAAGCTAGCTTCACTTGTCGAGCGATCGTCATTTCATGATCAGATCCGAATAGTTCAGAGGTCTTACGAACAACCTCTTCAAAGCGAGCAACTGCCTTGATAATCTGACCATCTTGCAAATAAGCCTGCGCCAAAGTGCTTTGCATGACCAACAGTTGCTCGTGGTCAGGTTCCAAATGGTGTTGGCTGTAATCCAAAGCGTACTCTGCGACATCTACGGCGCGTGAGTAGAGGCCGAGGCCGCGATTGGAGTCAGCCAAAGCTTCGAGGAATCGGACTTTGGCAAACGGTTCTATTTCTGCGTTGCCCTTGAGAGCGTCGAAAGAGCGATCGAGGATTTCCGCGACAGTAGTCTTGGTATTGCTCTCGGCTTCTGGATCGGGGCTGCGGAAGCACTTGACCATAAAGTCGGCGATCGACTTAGAGAGATCACGCTCAGTTACGGCTTCTTTCCGAGCCTTCTCGGCTTTGGTCTGGGCTTCTTCGGCGGCGATGCGTTTTACTTCGGCGTAGGTGGTGGCCGTGAGAAGTTGCCGGTTATTGAAGGATATCAGTACCGCAATTGTGGCCGACGCTAGGGCCATGATGAGGGTCGCGATAATGGCGCCTGCCATCGCGGTCTGATGTCGTCGAGCCCAGCGGGCTATGCGGGCGGACCGCGGTTCGGCGTAGGCCACGACCGCTTCATCTGCCAGCCAGTGTTCCAGGTCATCCGCTAGCGCTGCGGCTGACTCATAGCGATCGGCGGGGTCGTGGGACATGGCGTTCGCACAGATGGCGTCGAGCGGCCCAGGCACGGCGGGTTGCATGGACTTGGCTCTCGGTACGTCCCCCCGCTGAATGCGAGTCAGCAAACGATCGCGAGGCTCCTTCGCCAGCGGCGCCTGGCCAACCAGCAAGTGATAAAGGGTGGCGCCAAGACTGTAGATGTCGCTGGCCTCAGTTAGTTCGCCCAGTTTTCCAGCCGCCTGCTCCGGGCTCATATAACACACAGTGCCGATCAAGGCGCCATGCGTTGTGAACGACATGTTGGTTAGCGAAGTGCCTTCCGTGCCCGACGGCCCGCGCGGTTCCGGCTGACCAACTTCTTTGGCCAGTCCCCAATCGACTACCAGCGTCTCGCCATGTTTTCCCAGCATGATGTTGCCCGGTTTCAGATCCCGGTGCAGGACACCGCGGCTGTGGGCATACTCCATCACGTTGCAGACATACACGAAACGCGACAGAAGCTGCCGAAATGGACGCGAGCGAAATGATTGACGACGAGTGCCGTTGTGTCCATCCAGCTCCGAATTGGGCTCCGGTCGCACCTGGGCGTCGGCTCCCTCGGCCTGGTCGTCTGACGGCGATGGCGCCAACGCAATCTGATCTGAGGCGGGTATTGAGTCGGGTGCGATGGCCGGGGACGACCCCGCGACAACTCGGTCGCCAAGGGCGACGTCGCCACGCGAATGGAATTCGTCGATCGCGGCCTTTAGGCTTTCACCTTGTACAAACCGCATCGCATAGAAGGGAGTGCCGTCCGGTTTCGTTCCGACGCTATACACTGGTACGATCCCAGGATGCTCCAACTTGCCGGTGATTTTCGCCTCACGCACGAATCGTTCTTGAACAACCTGGCTTTTGGCGTGCCGCCGCTGGATTTCCTTCAAAGCCACCTGACGTCCGAGCTCCTCGTCCTGCGCGACATAAACCTGCCCGAAGCCACCGCGCGCATGCGACTTTAAGATCGTATATCGTCCGCCACGGGTCTGGTTCACTTCGTCTTCGGTGGCAAAGCGGCGAAAATCACTTCGCCAAGCCTCGTCGACCGCATCCGACAATTCTGCAAATCGCAGCTGGTAGACCGCCAGACTGGGCGTCGTTCCCAACCGGCGCAAGTTATCCCACTCGATCCAGAGCAACTCACACAGCGCATGCCGCTGCGCCTCACCCGACAGTTCTTGCAGGTACTCCGTCAGATCGGGCGTTTGCCCCTGCGCCCAAGCCGCTTCGAAGCGGATGCAGGCCTGTTCAATCGTGTGCAGATGAGAGTTATCGTCGTCGCGGATTTCGTCTACAGCTGTCACGTTCAGATCTCCCGTTAGTGAAGAACATGCAGCAACAGATGTCTCCGTCCAAGAAGCAATCTCGCTGCGGCCGCGTGAGCAAGCGACGTCCTCCCTACTCCCTCGAAAAAGCGGGTGCCATCGCCGCCGAGATTGTCGATCTCGGAGAGGCTAATTGCAATCCTGACAGCTGCTAAATTGGCCCAACCAGGGATTTTCGCGATTATTCAGGGATGGAATTGTTTCTTTTCGGCCAGCTTTTGCCCATCTGTTGAAGCCCACTTTTGCATATGGCTGGCAAACTTGGTGCCGGGAGAGACTAGTCGGCGTCCGCCGTCGATCGGTTTCATTTTTGTCAGTAAACATCAGGCGGAAGTTCAGTCGTAGAAATCAGCTTCCGCGTAGTCCCGTTCGTCGGATCCCGGCGGGCCGATCATGAGCATGTTCCGCATCCCATGATGGAATCTGAATCTGCGTGGTGTGTTGTTGGGGCCGCCGGGAAAATTGGGCTATTGAGATTCTGAATGCCGGCATCTCGATTTGTGCATCGAACTCCTCGCCTCTCGACGAATCGGCGGTATGTCAGAACGGATTCTGTAATTGGTCGTTCTCTGATCGGCCGCTGAACTTGTCGGTTTGGCGACGTCTCGACACCCCTTTGATGGATGTACCGCGGGCATGCTCATTTCTCGTGGGGCGGCGGGGCGTCTTCCGAAGCGCATGACGACTCTACCGGCGTTATCCGGTTGGGCCAAAAGTCGCATGTGGGCGTGTCCTATTCGCGCCTCATTTTCATGAGTTTTCGGCGCTTTGATAAAAAGACGGCAATTTGGGACTGCTACTCCACGGCGATGATGTAATCACCGCGTCTGCAAGGCGACGTGTCGTTAGACGAACGTTTGATGGGATAGACGCCGGCGTACGTAGTCCCAATGATGTGCTCGATCGTCTGGCCTCGAGAATGAGTGATAAAAGGGGACAATTTAACACTCTGGAATTGGATGAACGGCGCCAAACACTCGCTAGAATGCGACTTGTGGCATTTTCGTGAATGCGTGCTAGGCTGCAAAGCTGCAGCCTACAGGTGCTACACGGAAACCATCGATGAACAAATAGGTTTTCTTATTTTCAGCCGATGCGCGACTTCACGTTCATATCATTCTTCCTAGGTCACGACGCGGGTGATCTGTGCCGTTCCCTCCTCAGCGAGTATCGGTTACTTGAGGTCGCCCGTGCGTCCAAGCTGAACTCGGTCTGGCAACACGGCTCTGATGGCGGTTGCATGCTCCGTCTCCCGACCGGCGATTCGCGGCTTATTTCGCTTATTCAAAGCCTGGAAGAGCGCGGTGTGAGTGTTTTCCGCCGGCATGACCGTGAGTTTAGCAAGAAAGAACTCGATGCCGCTCCGTGGCTCATCTTAAGGGTCGCGACAGCCGGGCTTCTTGGCGGCGTCGATTATGACCAGCCATACGACCATTCACGCGCGTGCCCTATTTGCGGTGCGGGTGCACAGCCGGAGCCACCGTTGCTTGCCCAAATCACTAAAGTCGGCAAGAAGATGATCGACCATCTCGTTTACGAGAGCCATCTTATTGCTTCCCGCCCTGTCGTAAGCTCGTTACTTGAGCTCGCCCTGACCGGTCTCGTGGCAGAGTCAGTGAGGTCCCCGAGGAAACACCCCAGTCAAACTCATTCCTGGATCAGGATACACGCTGCTGTTTCACTACTTGACGCCTCATCCCTCGGACTCCGCAGAGAGGTTCCGTGCACCGCCTGTGAACGCTCCGGGCATTACTGGTCGTCCGACAGTCCCTGGGTTCCGTCGCTTCGACGTGAACCGGCGAGCGACTTTAGTTTGTCATGGCAGTACTTCGGAGACTGGACACAGAATCGAAGTCCGAATCAAGTCAGGGCAGTTGGCGGCGCGCAGGAAATAATCGTTTCCCAGCGTGCGAGGCGAGTTCTTCGGTCAGCTCGCGTTCGTTTCTTACATTGGATCCCCATCGAGATCGTTGGTTCTCAAACGCGCACGAGCAGATCGACGCTGGAGGAACGACGAACTCATGCGCCGGAAGCCTAACCTCGTTGCAGCGAAATCGCCATCACGCTCTGATTGCCATCCGCGTTTCCGGCGGGCCGGGTGGCTGAGCTTGGGTCCTTCGTTGTCCTTTCTCATCAACTCAGACATATTCTCGGACACACCATCTAACCACCGATTTTGAAACCGCCATCTGTGGACGCCGTTGATCGGGTCCGCCGACACTCTGGCCCAGCAATCTGACACGTTT
>CAZFLF010000034.1:0-15581 GCA_964519825.1 uncultured Pirellulaceae bacterium
ACAATGCCGACACCGCAACCCGGAGGTGGGGCGGTTGGTGGTGCTGCCGGAGGTGCTGGCGGTGGTGTTACCGGAGGTGGGGCCGCCGGCTTTATCGGGAACTTCTTCGGCGGGATCAAGAACGGGGCGAACAACGTTCTGAATTACACGACCTACTACGCAATGAAGGACCGCGCGGGATTGGTGGGTTCCGCTGGTTTGAATAAAGTGCTCCGCGATCTTCGGACAAAAAAGCCCGGCGTGAAACTACACTTGGTGGGGCATAGTTTTGGTGGGAGGCTCGTGACGGCGGCGGTCCATGGCCGGGCAAATCAGCCAACCGTGCAGGTTAACTCGATGTCCCTGCTCCAAGCGGCGTTCTCCCACAACGGCTTCGCGACGAAGTTCGACACGAAAAACGATGGCATGTTCCGCCAGGTGGTGACGGAGAATAAGGTCACCGGGCCGATCATCGTGACTCACACCAAGAACGACGAGGCAGTGGGAACTGCTTACCCAATCGCCTCGCGGATCGCCTTCCAAAAGGCATCGGCACTGGGGGATGAAAATGACACGTATGGTGGAATCGGTCGCAACGGCGCGCTCGCAAAGTTTACGCCGGAAGCCGTCAACGCCAAGCTTCGCGCCGTCGGTGACCCATACCAGTTCGCTGCAGGGAAGCGAATTCACAACTTGTTGGCGGATGCGTTCATCCAGGACCACAGCGACGTATCGCGACCGGAAGTGACGCAGGCAGTGCTTGCGGCGATCGCGGCAACGTAGCGAACCGGACGTTGCAATGAAGTACTTGCAATCGAGAAGTCAACCAACGTGTTTTAAATGGTAGATCAGCGAAGATTAGCGTTCCTCTTCGTTCTTCAACTCGCATCATGCGATGCTCGGTTCACAGACTTGGAACTATTGTCACTCGCCAGATTCTGGCAGAGCCATCGCGTCCGCCGGACGCGAGGAGAGTACCATCTTGGTTAAAGGCGATTGTGTGGACGGTGGTGTTGTGACCAAGGTAGGTCGCGAGCAGCTTGCCTGTCTCCGGGTCCCATAGCTTCACCGCACCGTCCTGACCGGCGGTGGCCAGTTTCGCGCCGTCGGGCGAAAAGGCGATGGCCCAGATATCGCCCGTATCTCCTTCCCAGGATTTAAGCAGCTGGCCACTCCCCGTATCCCAAATCCGAACTGTCTTATCCCAACCAGCCGAAGCGAGCCATTTTCCATCTTTGCCGAATGACAGACCGTAAATCGGACCGGCATGTCCCGCGAGTGGCAACTTCTGCGCAAGCGTTTTGGCGTTCCACAACCGCACGATCTTGTCGCTGCCCGCTGTCGCCAGGGTCTCGTTATCGGGCGAGATGGCAACCGCGTACACTGCTCCCGGTTGTTCAGCTTCCACGAGCGGCTCGGTGCTATTGGGTGACCATACATGCAAGCCTCCTTGGCGATCACCGGCGAAAATCAGTTGACCATCTCGGGCAACGGCCACACCGCGCACGGCGTTGGGATGTTCGAAGACTTGCAGCGGCTGCGTTTGTGGAGGCTTCCACAGTTTGAGCAGGCCGTCGTCCCCGGCGGTCGCAAGGAACTGGCCATCCGGCGAAAACCGCGACGCCCAAACCACTCCGCGGTGGGCATCGAGAGTTGCTTTCACACTCTTGGTCGGCAGATCCCACAGACGGACCGAACCGTCCTCGACGCCCATCACAACGGTTTCGCTCGTGGAGTCAAATGAAACTGACCAGACCGAGCCCGCATTTGCGCTGAGCACGGCGATCGGTTCCGCGGAGGACACTTCAGCGTTTGTCACTGTGCCACGGCTTGGCATCAACCTCCCACTCAGAATGCCCCCCAACAAACCGACCACGAGCACCACCGAGCCAATGGCGCCGAGAATCACTCGGTTGCGTGTGGAGCGCCGTTTCATTTCGACTTGGCAGACCGCCGGCAGATCACCGGTCGAAGTAATCAGATGAGCCCAGGCATATTCGAGTACTTCCACCAAATCAGTCGCCGTTTGATAACGGTCGGCGGGCTTCTTCGCGAGCAAGTCATCGACCGTCTCCGCGAGCCATTCAGGTACGTCAGGATCCAACTCCCGCAGCGGCCGATGCTTTACTTCGGCAATCTGCTTGAGAATCGCGAGCGCCGAATTGCCTGTGAATGGCGTTTGACCGGCAGTCATCTCGTAGAGAATTGCTCCGAGGCTGAACAGATCGGAACGCGGATCGGCCTGCTCGCCCAGTGCCTGTTCGGGTGCCATGTACAGCGGCGTACCGGTGACAAACCCAGTCCGTGTGAGTTTCACGTCCTCCATAATGCGGGCGAGGCCAAAGTCCGTGAGCTTCACGCGGTCGTTCGGCGGCTCCAACAGGATGTTTGCCGGCTTGATATCGCGATGGATCAGCCCCTGCGCATGCGCGGCGGCTAACCCGCGTGCTGCCTGCATGCCTATGCGGACGATCTCTTTCACCGGTAGCTTCTTCTCGCGCTTCAATCGCTGCTCCAGCGTTTCGCCAGCAATCAACTGCATCACGAGATACGGCAATCCATTCTCCCCCGCGCTTTCCACCTGGTGCACGGCTACGACATTTTCGTGCGTCACCGAGGCGGCAGCGCGAGCCTCACGGCAAAATCGTTGCCGTGCCAGTTCGTCGTTCGCTAGTTCCGGATCGAGCACTTTGATGGCAACGTGTCGCTGCAACTTCGAGTCGAAAGCCTCCAGCACCACGCCCATGCCGCCTCGACCGAGCAGACGCATGACATCGAAATGCGCTATTCGACCAAGGTAGGCTGCATCGGTCGCAGGCTGCAGAAAAGTGAGTGACGTATCGCGCACGCGCGCTGGCGACTGCAACGTGACCGCTGGGTGCACATCCGCGTCCAGCGCTTTCAGTGCGGGCCAATAGGCCGAGGTTGCCAGTGGGTCAGCTTCGTGCAAATGTTTGACAACGCTGGACAGATTCGTGCCGTCCGTGGCGATCTCTTCCAGCTTAGCCTGGCAGCAAGTGCATGAGTCCATGTGCTCCGCGCATTCTTGTTGCCGCTCGCCTGAAAGGTCGTTGCTTAGCAATTGGCGAAGCTCGTCAGTCTGCGGACACGTTGTGGTGTTCTTCATCTTAACTATCCTCTTGCCGTCGCATTGTTTCGACCACTTCCTTGAGCCTGGCAAGTACGCGGCTCTTGGCGACGTAAATGGCGCCTGTGGAAAGTCCCACCTGCTTGGATGCCTCTGCGGCTGAGGCGCCTTCCACCGCAGTGAGCCAGAAGGCCCGCCAGGTAGTGTCTTGAAATTCGCTCTTGATCCGTTCCATGCCTAACGATGCGAGCCGCCGCTGATACTCCATGTCCCATGCTTCGGAACCATCATCGGTATCGGGATGCGAATCGAGCAGTCGATTGGTACTCGTATCGCCGGAGCCTTGCGGCCGGATGCGGCGGGCCGAGAGAAAATTGAATATCTTGTTCCGCGCGATTGTGAACAGCCACCCGCGAAAAGTTCCGTGATTGCGATCGTAGTCGAGGCGCCCAATGGCCGTAGAGACGGACCGCAATACGTCTTGCATCAGATCCGCCGCATCGGCATCCTGCAGCCCGCGCTTGCGAGCAAAGCCGTAGATGATGGGGCCGTAGAGCTTCACAAATTCCTGCCACGCGCTGTGGTTGGACCCGGTGCGAAGCTGCACGAGCAGACTGGTTCGAGTCAAAGGTGAGTCGTCCACAGGCATAGCCGCTCTTGCACGCTCCTCGGGCTGCCAAACTCTTATTTGCCGTGATTCCCGCCTCTGCTGGTACTAATAATACGTTCTCCACGCCTACCACACGATGGCCACTGGTGAACCTCCGTCTTTTGGTGTAACGCGTCATAGTCACCATTCTCTATCGACAATTGCCACGTGCGGTCCTTCAACCCGCGTCTGCGGGAATTGATCTACTAAGTAGTACCGGTCAGCCGGCTCAAGCTTACAAGTTCATGCAAATTTCAGTTTTTGTGTAAGACCTTCGTCGCGACCCGGTATGTCACTTCGTCAGGTGGAACGGTACAGAAACTCAAGCCAGGAGAAAAACGATGACAAAGAAATTGGCAGGCAAAGTGGCCTTGGTAACTGGTGAATCCCGTGGCATCGGCGCGGCAACCGCTCGAGCCCTTGCCGATGAAGGAGCCGCAGTTGCCATTAGCCCCAATTGTTAAGAAATAGCGTTCGGTCGACTGCATCAACACATTTTCGGACGACCCAACGGTATTGTTCGTCTGCATCCGCAGTAATAATGGTTCGAGCGGTGCTAGGAGGAGCGTGCCCTGAGTTGGAAGCGAGCGGAGGGCAACCGTCCCGCCGAACACAAACATTTGCCTGTCCCGGAAAACCTATGATCGTTGACTCGTCGCACCACAAGCATTCCATCGACAGCGACGGCGCTCTGCCGAATCTCGACACTCCACTCACGGCGGAAGAGCGGCGATTGCAGGAGTCGTACGACCGCAGCGCCAACTGGCAACGATGGGGGCCGTACCTTGCCGATCGGCAATGGGCAACCGTACGCGAGGACTATTCGGAAGAGGGCAAAAGCTGGGACTACTTTCCACACGACCACGCCCGCAGCCGCGCGTACCGGTGGGGTGAAGACGGGTTGCTCGGCATTTGCGATCGCGAATGCCGCCTCTGCTTTGCGCTGGCGCTATGGAATGGCCGCGACCCGATCTTGAAGGAGCGGTTGTTCGGCCTCACTGGCCCCGAAGGCAACCACGGCGAAGATGTCAAAGAGTGCTACTACTACCTCGACTCGACGCCGACGCACTCCTATATGAAGGCACTCTACAAGTACCCCCAGGCCGAATACCCCTATGCGCGGCTGGTGGAAGAAAACCGACGCCGGGGCAAGGCGGACCCGGAATTTGAACTGGCTGACACCGGCGTCTTCGACGACAACCGTTACTGGGACGTTACAGCGGAATACTGCAAAGCATCTCCCGACGATATTCTGATCCGCATCACCGTCGCCAACCGGGGACCGGAGGCGGCGACGGTGCACCTCTTGCCGACGCTTTGGTTCCGCAACACGTGGTCGTGGGGCTGTACAGACGAAGCGCCCGAAGTGAAGCCGCGCCTCGCCTTGGAAGGCGACAATGTCGTGATCGCCCGCCACCCCACGCTTGGAGCCATGCGCTGGACGTCGATGCCCGGCCTCGACGGCGCTTCTCCCCAATGGCTGTTCACCGAGAACGAGACGAACTCCGAACGGCTGTACGGGGTCATCAACGACTCACGCAAGGTGAAGGATGCCTTTCACGAATGCGTGGTTCACGGCAAGTCTGACGCAGTCAATCCTCAACCGTTCGGCACGAAGGCTGCGGCCTGCTACGTGCTGCATGTCGCCGCGGGTGGCGAAGCTGTCATACGACTGCGATTGTCGTCCATCGAGCAGACTAACAACGATGACTTCGACACCGTCTGTGCCCAGCGCCTGCGTGAAGCGGATGAGTTTTACGCGGCCCGTCTGCCGGATCACGGCCCAGCCAACGACGAGCCTCGGCGTGTCGCTCGGCAGGCATACGCCGGGTTGCTGTGGACGAAGCAGTTCTATCATTACGTGGTCAAGAACTGGATCGAGGGTGACCCCGACCAACCGTCGCCGCCCGCCGCGCGTCAGTTCGGCCGCAACTGGGACTGGCCGCACCTTTTCAATCGGGACGTAATCTCCGTTTGTGATAAATGGGAGTACCCGTGGTATGCGGCCTGGGACCTGGCGTTTCACATGATTCCCTTTGCGAACATCGACCCCGGCTTTACCAAAGGACAATTGGAGCTGCTGCTGCGCGAGTGGTACATGCACCCCAACGGGCAGATTCCTGCGTACGAGTTCGCCTTTTCCGATGTAAACCCGCCGGTGCATGCCTGGTCGTGTTGGCGGGTCTACAAGTTGACCGGCCCGCGCGGGCAGCGCGACCGAGATTTTCTCGCCCGCACGTTCACCAAGCTGATGTTGAACTTTACGTGGTGGGTCAACCGAAAGGACGTGGCCGGCAACCACCTGTTCTCCGGCGGGTTCCTGGGGTTGGATAACATCGGGGTCTTCGACCGCTCTCAACCGCTCCCCACAGGCAGCCACTTGGAGCAAGCCGACGGTACCGCCTGGATGGCGTTTTATTGCGCCACCATGCTATCGATGGCGCTGGAGCTTGCGCAATACGACTCGACGTACGAGGATATCGCCTCCAAGTTCTTCGAACATTTCATCCACATCGCCGATGCCATGAACAAGCTGGGGGGCTGCGGCTTGTGGGATGAGGCTGACGGCTTTTACTACGATCAAATTCGCACAAACAACGGCAGCACGCCGCTGCGCATTCGCTCGATGGTCGGACTAATCCCGCTGTTCGCAGTCGAAGTGCTGGAGGACGACGTCATCGAGAGGCTGCCCGGCTTCCGCAAGCGGATGGAGTGGTTTCTGAAACACCGCCCCGACCTCGGCCGGCACATCGCCTATATGCAAACCAAGCAAAACGGGCGCGACCACGGGCATCGCCTATTAGCCATTCCGTGCCAAGCGCGTCTGGAGCGGGTCTTGCGGTACTTGCTCGATGAGAACGAATTCCTCTCGCCACACGGCGTGCGCGCGGTCTCGCGTTACTACATGAACCATCCGTATGTGTTCTGGGCGGGAGGGCAGGAGCACCGGGTCGAGTACGTTCCTGGCGAAGCGAACACCGACATGTTCGGCGGCAACTCCAATTGGCGCGGACCGATCTGGTTCCCGGTGAATTACCTACTGATCGAGGCACTGGAGCGATATCATCACTTCTTTGGCGACGAATTCCAGGTGGAGTGCCCGACCGGCTCGGGGCAAATGATGAACCTGAAGCAGGTGGCCGACGAGATCAGCCGCCGTCTGGTGAGCCTCTTCCTTCCCGACGCGACCGGTCGCCGCCCCTGCCACGGCGACGACCGCCGCTACGCTGAGGATCCACACTGGCGCGATCTGGTACTATTCTACGAATACTTCCACGGCGACACGGGCCGCGGCGTCGGCGCGAGCCACCAAACCGGCTGGACCACGCTCGTCGCCCCTCTTCTGCGCAATGTCGCGGAACCGTTGCGCTTGTGATGACTGCTTTTCTGTTTGTTGAAACTAGTTAGCACCATCACGTATTCGCCCGCGAGAACGAACCTTGCAACTTACTCAACTCGCTGGAGGAAGTTAAGATGCCGCCTTGACTTCCAACGCGGCGGTTGGCGTTCTGATGCGAGACAACCGACCCTAGACTCGTTTCCTTTGAGGCGCTATGCGATTGTTTGTCGCGGTCTTTGCCTTCGCGATCATGCTGCTCGTTCTCCGCGACGCTTTTGAAGCAACAGTGTTTCCGCGCCGTACTACTCGAAGATACCGACCGGCTCGATTATTTTATCGCTCACTTTGGCTCGTCTGGGTAAACATTGCCAACTGGTTCAGACCTGGAACTCAGAGGCAACATTTTCTCAGCGTCTTTGGCCCACTCTCGTTGCTCCTCCTTTTCACTGTTTGGGTAACGGGACTTATCTTGTCGTTCGCGCTCTTTCACTGGTCGCTGGGTGCTCCGCTTGGTGAAGATCCTGCACCACCAAGCCTCGCCGCGTGCGCTTATCTGAGTGGGGAGACTTTTTTTACCCTTGGCTATGGAGACCTGGCGCCGACGGCTTGGACCGGCCGATTCCTCAGTGTTCTGGAATCCGGAATGGGCTTCGGCTTCTTGGCGGTGGTGATCGGCTACTTGCCGGTGCTGTATCAGGCATTTTCTCACCGGGAGCAAGCCATCGGCTTGCTTGATGCCAGAGCTGGTTCACCTCCAACAGCGGGGGAATTACTCCGTCGCTTGGTTCAAACCGGTGACGTATCACAAATCGACCCGCTCCTTTGGGAGTGGGAACGCTGGTCGGCTGAACTGCTCGAGGGTCAACTATCGTTTCCGGTCCTGGGTTACTATCGATCGCAGCACGACAACCAATCCTGGCTTGCCGGCCTCGCTGTGATTCTCGACACTTGCTCAGTGCTGTTAGCAAACATCCCCGACATCAATCGCTACCAGGTTCAGATGACTTTCGCGATGGCTAGACATGCGGCCGTCGACCTCGCACTCATTCTTAGAACGCCCCCGCGCGAATCGGCAAAGAACGAACGCCTTCCAGGAGCGCACTTTGAAGAGTTTCTTCGGGACTTGAACGCGTCTGGATTGAAGGTTGACAGTTCGGATTCATCGACTCAGAAGCTTACGGAACTCCGGGAGATGTACGAACCATTTCTCTGTGCGCTCGCGACCTATTTCCTCTTCGAGATTCCTCCCATCGTCGCTCAGCAGGTATCCGCCGATAACTGGCAAAGAAGTGCCTGGCTCGAACGAGCGCCGGGAATTGGATCTCTGCCGGCTAATCATCCTGATGATCACTTCTCCTAGTTTGACGCGACAATCTTGGTTCTGCGGGGTCGATATGTTCCCGACGAACCACCGGGAACGCTTGTCCCGGTCGCTCTCCGCAATCAGTATTTAGGACGACGCTGAACGGCGTACCAAACTCTTGCTTCCGCCCGGGGGGTGTTTGCGCGGACGAGGCGAAGAAAGTAGCAACAACGCTGGCTTGTCGTATGTAAACGAACGCACAAACGAGGCGTTCTTGACGTTGTCCTTGTCCGCAGCCGTAATCGAGAATTCGCGGATCCCGATTGACCCCTCCCAATGCAGCGAATGGCAATCAGTGCAGGTCCAAAAGCGTAAACCGGTGCCCGCGAAACTCGCACACATTTGACGCGATGCGAGCCACCTCGGAGGCTTCGGCGCGAGAGCCTGGAGCGGCGCAGACATTGCAAACTGCGCATTCACTCACGCTTCGCGATCCCACGCAGACGTTGCATCTTACCGCCGTCTACCGGACAATTGAACCCGCCTTGAGTTGCGTTCCATGAATTGACGGCGCTACGACACATTTCGCCCGCCGAGTACCCTATGAAACGTCGCGTCATTGCTATCGGACTTGATTCGGCGGACTTCGATCTGCTACAGCGCTATTTCGACGCAGGTGAACTGCCTCACCTCCGCCTCCTGCGCCAGCAAAGTGCGCTGGCCCGACTGGAGACCAACGCATCGTACGCCGATGGCGCGGCGCCTTATGCCTCAACGGAAGGCAATTGGGTGATGTTTCAGACGGGCGTTCATCCCTCGACCTCTGGCTATTGGGAAACGGTCACCTTTGATCCCCGGACTTATTGTTCGACAAACGACTTTGTGCGCGGCGGGTACGACTATCGCGAATATGCGCCGTTCTTCGCGCTGGGGGACGAGTACCGCGTGGCGACATTCGACGTTCCGGTTTCGGCCGTCGCTCCAAACGTCAACGGACTGCAGATCGTCGGCTGGGGAGGGCACTTTCCCTACGTGGTGCGCGGATCCCAACCGCGCCAACTGCTTTCACAGATCAATTCCCGTTACGGTCGCAATCGCATTTTGTACCGCGATCACGGCGTCTTCTGGAGCCGGAGGTATCGGCAGTGGCTCGAGCGAACCACGATTGAAGCGATTGAGCAGCGCGCGAAAATCTGCCACGACCTGCTCCAGCGCGAGCCTTGGGACTTGTTCGTTACCGTTCTGGGAGAAACACACAGCGCGCTGCACGATCTGTGGGCCGCCAGCAACCCGGAGCATCCTGCCCATGCGGCATGCCGAGGAGATAGCGATCCCCTGCTCAACGTGTTTCGGGCCGTGGATCGTACCGTGGGATCACTGGCCGATCGAGCGGTCGACGACGCCTATTTCCTGCTGTTCTCTGTGCATGGAATGCAGTCGAACGCCACCGACTTGCCCTGCCTCTTTTTTCTCTCGGAGCTGATGTATCGCCTGAACTTTCCGGGACGAGCCGGCATTGCCTCCGGAGACACCACCGCGCCTGTCCCGCCCCCCGTCACTTCGGGACTGCACTGGTATTGGTTCGGCGAACTCTGGCGGCGCAAGCACGTGCGAAGCGAGGTGCTGCGGCCGTGGCTCCAGCGGCTGCCAGCCTGGCTGCGTTGGACCGTGCCGGGGAGCGACCTGCGGTTTCCCTTCTTCATGAGCATCAAGGGGCCAGAAAACGGCTGGATGCCCGCAATGTGGTATCGCCCGGCGTGGCCGCGGATGCGATCGTTCGCAATTCCGGCTTTTGCCGACGGCCACGTGCGGATCAACCTGGCTGGACGCGAGTCACGGGGGATAGTGCCGCCGCAAGAGTACGACCTTGAATGTGATCGTATCACCCGGCTGCTGTTGCGCGTACGGAATGCCAGGACCGGTCAGCCGGTTGTCAGACGCGTGTTCCGAACGCGAACAAATGCCGGAGACGACAATCCGCGGCTGCCTCCGGCCGATCTCGTCGTGCAGTGGGACGACCTTGTTCCGTTCGATGTGATCGAAAGCCCGGAGGCAGGCCGCATCGGACCGGTGCCGTATTTTCGGACCGGCGGTCACCGCGCGGGCGGCTTCGCGATGCTCAGGGGCCCAGGGATTCCCGCGGGAGCAACGCTGTCTACAGCCGACGTTTTCGATCTGCCGGTCACAATCCTGCACATGCTGGGCGCGTCCGTGCCTCGGCGGTTGGAGGGCAAGTCGTTGCTTGGCTTGCCTGCCATGCAAACAGCACTCCAATCGCTCGGCAACGAACTTCCTTTGGGGTAAGCTTCCATCCAGATACGGTTCTCGGTTCGACAATTCGTTTGTCACATGCCGAGCGTCTATGCATGACATGAAATTGCCCTGCGCGCCGCGACGCACCAAGCTTCGAACGCGCCATCAAGTGCAGCTGTGCATTCCTCTCACTCCTCCACCACCAACAGGTTTTGATTCACCGTCACCGGCCCGTCGATGACCTGCTCCCCGCCGCCCGGCCAGCGGACGGTGATTTTGTCGACCGCCTCAGCGGTGCCGAGTCCGAAGTAGAGCGGCAGAGAACTCTGCGACAGGTAGCCCGACTGGCCGTCGTGGACCTGAGTCAACACGCGGTCGCCGAGCGTCACCTTCACCGTCGCACCCAGGCCGTCGCGATTGGACTTCGTGCCGTGCAACTCCAGGGCGAGATATCGATGCGCCGCATTTCGCTCGCCGAGGTTGCTGATCAGAATCATCGGCGGCGAATTGAAGTCGTTGGTCACGATGTCCAGGTCGCCATCGCGGTCGAGATCGAAGATCACCGACGACCGCGTGCCGACCGCTCCCCAGACCGCGATCCTCCCGCTGCGCCCCTGGCAGTGCGTGTGTTTCGCATCGGCCCCCGAACAGTCGAGTTCAAACCATGGCACGGCGGTCTGGCCCCCGCGCCGCGGCTCGATCCCCAAAATGAACTCGGCGTCCCGAAACGTCCGCCCCCCATCGTTGAGCAGCACCGAGTTGACGTGATATCGGAACGGATAATTCATGCACGACGCGATAAACACGTCCTGATAGCCGTCTGCGTTCAGATCAGCGACGCTCGGGCCCCACGGCCAGTAATTTTCCGCGTTGACTTCGGTGGCGATCTCCTTGTAGCCGCCTGATGCTTGGCCGGCATACAGCCCGTTGCCGAAAACATTCTTCTCCGGCACCCGGCTCGCCAGATACGATTCTGGTGGTATCGCATTCGACTGGGCGCGCTTTTTCTCGACCTCGGCGCCGAGGATCTCCGGCTGCAACTGCCACATGTCGGCGTGCATGTTGGTGATGTACAGGTCCATCCGTCCGTCGTTGTTGTAATCAAACGACTTCACACCCATGCCACCCCATATCGAAATGGGGAACATCTCGCGGCTTCGCTCCTCGAACCGCTTACCCTCGACATTTTCGTAATAAACGTCGTTCCCCTGCATGTTCAGGACATATAGGTCGATCCAGCCGTCGCCGTTCGCATCGAGCGGTGTCGCGTCGCCCGACCAGACGTAATGCGTGAACCCAGTTTCGTCCGACGAATCGCGGAACCGGTTGTCCCCTTCGTTGTGATAAAGAATGCTCCGTTCCGACAGAAACGAGAACAGATGCCCGGCGAACGCTGTATTTGTGCCGATGTAATACGGCGACTCCTTCCGCTCCGGGTCACCGGTGTAGCCGATCGCGTCGGTCGTGAACTTGCCGACATTAGTCAGCAGCAGGTCGAGCAGCCCGTCGCGGTCGTAATCGAAGAAGTCGGCGGACGACGAATGGCCGCTGTAGTCGAGGCCCGCATACTTGGTCCGGTCTTCAAAGCGGCCCTTTCCGTCGTTGACGAAGAACGCATTCCCGTGCCGGGTCGTGGTGACGTACAGATCCGGGTCGCCGTCATTGTCGGTATCCGCGAACGAAGCGGCGACGCTGACCCGCTCGTTCAGGCCGACGCCGGCGGCTTCGGTGATGTCCTCGAACCGGCCTTCCCCGAGGTTGCGCCACAACTGGTTCCCGCCCCGCTGGCTGGTGAAATAGAGATCGATCAGCCCGTCGCCATCGACATCCGCCGCAGCGACGCCGTTCGCATGGTCGTAATGATTACGCTTGAATTCCTTCGCGGCATCCGCGACCGGGCGGTCGATGAACTTAATGCCGCTCTGTTCGATCCGGTCTTCAAACTGAAAATTGTGAAACGCCTCCATCGCATCGGCCGCTGCAAGTTGCGCGGCCCGCCTCGGCTCCAGCCAAACGGGATCGAAAACATCCCCCGGTACGCCGATCACAATAGGGTCGGGCGGATCGATCACCGGTTCCGACAGTACCAGTTGAATGTCGCCCAACAGCTTGAGGATGTCTTCCTCCGCGAGGCTCTCATACAATCCGCGGACCCGTGCTTGCGCGTCTACCAACACGAATCGGGAGCTGTGCGTGATGGGATTGGTCGTCTCCAACGCGTTTTCGGCCACCGGGAACTTGAAGCCTTCTTTGCTGAGACGCCACAGGTCGGCCCGCTCGCCCGTCAGAAACTTCCAACGGGCGGGATCGGCCTCGTACTTGCCGGCGTACTCGAGCAACCGGGCCTGCGTGTCGCGTTCCGGATCGACAGTGATGCTGAGGAAATGGACCCGGTTGCCATGCGGCCACTTGCTGATCCGTGTCTGCAACTCCGCCAGTTTCGCCGCCTGTCGCGGACAGGTCGCCGAGCAATGCGTAAACATGAAATTGGCAATCCAGACCCGCCCAGCGAGTTCCTTGCTGGCAAACGTGTTGCCGTTCTGATCGGTCAATTCAAACTGCGGCGCCTTGAACAGTACGGCCGGCTTGAGCGCATTGGCGTCATTCGGCGGTGCGGGATTCGCCGGCGATGGTTTCGGCTTTCCTTTCGACGGACTGCACGAGAGGCCGCTCGTTAATATCAGTCCGCAGAGGATGATGCCACAAATGAATGAGAAATTAAAGTTCCTTGGCATGGGATTTTCCAGTTTCGTGTGATGATTGCCGTCTTTCTGACAACGATCAAAAAGAGGAACTCGCCCGGCGGAGCCAAGCCAGAAACTCGGCGCGCGGTTCCACGATGATTTGACCCGGACCATCCCGTCCCGGCACTCCGCCGCACAGTTCTTCGCCAATTAATGGATGCTGTCCGGCCTCCATCGGACGGAACGTCATGCGGAATTCCAGTTCCGGCACGGCGATCTCCTTCATGCCAAACTCCGGAATCGCCAGCATGTATATGTAATCGGTGCTTTTCAGAATGAGGACCACGTTCGTATCGACTGGCACATGCAAGTCGGGTCCGGATTGCACCAGATTCTTCTTGGAGAATGAGCCGCACGACAGATACTCAGCCTGCCAGCGATGCTTGGTTCCCGTGAGCTGAATGTAGAGTGGCTCGGGGACTATCTCCCCCCCGGCCGCAGCTTCATGATGAACGATCGTCGCCGGCCTCTGCGATTCACACCCCGCCGCCAAGCAAAGCCAGAGCATTGCCGCGCCTCGGAGGGACGAATTGATCTGGAGTTCCCGGCGGGTCTGCGACGCCATCCAGACTTGCACATTCCAGCGACACCAAGCCATTTGGCAAAAAGAGACGGAAATGATCATACGATTCCAACCCTAACCGCTGTGAATTGTTCTGGTGGCGAGTCGAGCGCAGACGCCATGAAAGTCCTTGGCGCCGATCGTCTGCCTTCGACGCTCGTGTAGGCGTGGTCGGTCTTGCCAATCCCCTGGTCTCCGTTGACACCGCCGCGGGTAATGGTCGCGGCCCGAATAAATCCCTATCCGGTGGCGGTGTGCCCTTTTCGGGCGGGCTATTGCTCGGTGGGCTGTTTCCCGGCGAACTCCGACTTGCTGCTGTCGACGAGGAAAGCAGAACGAACCTTGCTGTTTTGATAGCGCAATCGGCAAGAGTGTTGAAGCTGTTTAGCGGCAGGAAGAATCGATAGACTGGTCTGAATCGGTCGGTGCCCAATTGCGGCGCACCGCATCGTATTCGCAATTACTCAGCGAAACAAGGACTACCGTGACAGGCGGCGACGTGACACAGATCCTCGATGCCGTGAATCGCGGGCGCGCGTCTCGCAGGTTTATCCATCAGGCGACATCCAGATCAGCGAGCGGCGACTTCTGCAATATCTCAAGCCAATTCTGAAGCGGCAAAAACTGCGCGGTCACTTGCACACGTTCCGGCACGCCTTCATATCACATGCGACTTGGTAATTACAGAGGACCTCGGTCGAATTTGTCGCCGTGTGGCTGCGCATCTTTTTTGCGAAATGTGCGTGGATCATTCCACGCGGTTGATTGCGATCAATGATCATGTCGACACAGGACGTGATGGATGGGAGCTTGGATCGTTCTTCGCCGTGATGCGGCACGAAAGTTACAACAGAGATACCAGCCAACGAATCCGCCGGTCTCTGCGAAATCGATTTCAAAATGGAGGAGTGGTTCAAAGCACGATTTTCGGCTACATCAAGTCCCCCACCAGCAGCAACTTATAGAGCAATGTGACCGAGAGATTTCAAACGTCGTCAAATTCGTGCGTGAAGGAACTTCCTGCGCTAGTCTGAGAGACGAGCTGGCCAGATTGGAGGCCGATAAACGCGAACTACAGCAAAAGCGCAATGCTTTTAGCAAAAGACCCCGCAGGCCCTTAGTAATTCCTTCGATGGACGAATTGAGGGCTCGCGCCGCGAACGCATTTAACAATCTGGCGATCGAATCACCAGAATTCTCGCGAGTGATGGGCCGATTAATTTCGGCCATTCATGTATTTCCGTTTCGTTGCATCGATGGCGGATCGATCGTATTGCGCGCCAGAGTTGCCCTCAATTTGGTACCGCTGGCGCCAGAACTCGACGGACTCTCGCAACCTTGCGACATTTTGCGTCCGCAGTTTGTCGTCGATCTGTTTGATCGACCGCAACGGGTCTTTTACCGTGAGACAGTCAATCTGTGGGGCTTTTTTTATGCGCACAAGCGAAAGGGGCCGCAAATGTCAGCTCAGTTTGATAAGAATGCAGATTTGTGCAACCGGCAAATTGGCGACACTCGCGAGACTTTGCAAGAGTTACTTCGGCTGCTCGCTCGCGAGGTTGCGAGCGAGCTGATAGCGGAGCATGAGTCAAATTGCGACAACGAGGGAAGTCCACTTAAGTCTGATGAATCCTCCGAGACCCGGAGATGACGCAACGTAATC
>CAZFLF010000035.1:0-15571 GCA_964519825.1 uncultured Pirellulaceae bacterium
AACGTCTCGCTTATGTCCGCTCACGGCCTAAGATTTCACCCATGGCGGATTGAACCAACGTTTGTGAATCTAAACAGGGGACTTTGTGGCGTCAACGATTCAACCGACATCCGAGTGGGACTGGCGAGTCGCCGGGTTGAGCTATTACGCCTACCACTTCCACCTGCGGAAGAGGTTTGGGGTTCGCGTCCAAAAGGTCAGTATTGACGCTGGATTCACCTGTCCGAATGTCGACGGCACAGTCGCCGTCGGAGGGTGTACTTTCTGTGATAATCGCAGTTTTAGTCCCAGCCGGCGTCTGCCGAGGCAGTCGATCGGGGAGCAAATTGATGAAGGAATCAAGCGCTTGAAACGCCGGTACGACTGCGATCATTTCACAGCGTATTTTCAGCCGGCGACGAATACCTACGCACCCGTCGACCGACTTCGACGAGTCTATGAGCAAGCGGTGGCCCATCCCAAGATTGTGGCACTGGCAATTGGCACGCGCCCTGATTGCGTTCAGGACGAGGTGTTGGACTTGTTGCAGGAATTTGCCCAGCGCACGCACTTAACGGTCGAGCTAGGCATGCAAACCATGCACGATCGATCGCTGGATTGGATGAACCGCGGCCACCATCACGCCGCGATGGTGGATGCCGTCGAGCGTTGTCACGGTCGCGGATTTGAAATCTGCGCCCACATTATGCTCGGGCTGCCAGATGAATCCCACGCGGACATGTTGGCCACTGCCCGCGAAGTCGCCCGGTTGCGAGTGGATTCCGTCAAGCTTCATAACCTTTATGCCGTGAAGCAGACGCCGCTTGCCGACCAGGTGGCCCGCGGCGAGGTGTCGTTAATGGGACGGAACGACTACGTCACGACACTGGTCGACTTTTTCGAACTGCTGCCACCGAACACGGTCGTCGAGCGGATCAGCGGTGATGCGCCACCTGATTACTTCATTGGTCCAGCCTGGTGCCTCGACAAGCCAGCGGTGAAGCTGGCGATCCAAGCCGAACTCAATCGTCGCAACACCTGGCAAGGACGTCTGTGGCCGAACGGATGAAGACTGGGGAGTTATGAAAAGCCATACTGAGTATCTCGAGTTCAATCTGCAGGCGCGCATGGCGTTCTTGAACATTACACCGCAAGTCGTGGAAATTGTCCGCAAGAGCGGCGTCCAAGAGGGGCTGGTGTTGTGTAATGCGATGCACATCACCGCTTCTGTTTTTATCAACGACGACGAACCCGGTTTGCACGACGATTACCAGCAGTGGCTGGAGCAGCTGGCTCCGTTTGATCCCTCGCCGCAGCGATACCATCACAATCGCACGGGGGAAGATAACGCCGACGCACATCTCAAACGTCAAGTCATGGGACGCGAAGTCGTGATTGCGATCACAAAAGGCAAGCTGGACTTTGGACCGTGGGAACAAATCTTCTATGGCGAGTTTGACGGGTGGCGTGTGAAGCGAGTTCTGGTAAAGGTCATCGGAGAGTGACGAAACCGCGGATTCCTCGTCGACTCCCGACCCCCTTCTTCCAGCGTAACAGACTTAGGTGAATGCATTTAGCCGGTTATCATCACCCCGTCTAAGACCCTTCTCGGCAACGCTTCTCGTCGCCTCCGGCATTTCGCTCGCGTCTTTCCCACGAATTGCTTGGGTCGTTTCGCGTTCTTTTTCTCGGACGGCACAACAAAGGGTCGCGACGTCGGTTGAATACCCATCGACGCAGAATACGCGCGGCAAGGCCCTTCGCCATCCACAGTTGAGACTGTTGGAGGTTGATTTTTCTTGCCGCCGCAAAGCCACGCGCGACACATGACCAATCCCGCCCACTCGCCTTCCCCCCCGCGACGACTCCATTTTCGACTTCGCACGTTTCTCGTGCTGTGTGTCACGCTGGGCGCGACTGCCGGAGTAGTTGCTTCGCAAGTGATCGACGTGGTGCATGCCTACCGGCATGTAAAGCGGTTGGAACAGCAAGGCGTGGTAGTGACTTCTAATTTCAACGATCGATATGGACTGTATCCCTGGGAACGGCGTGGAACGTGGCGAGCGATCCTCGAATGGACGGTGGCTCGTCCCGACGAAGTCAACACGGGATTCGCTCGACCTTCACAAGTTCATGAGATAGTGGAGCAGCTGACGGAACTGCCGACCGTTCGAAGGATCAATCTGAGCGCGAAAGATGTTTCTAATGACGATCTGAAGCACTTCACGACCCTTTCCAGCTTGGAGGACCTCATTCTGAGTGGGACTGCCATCGATGACTCCGCGTTGGATTCGCTCACTGCACTACCGCATCTACGAACGCTCGACCTTTCGGATACCTCTATTTCCGATGCCGCATTGGCTCAAATCGCGAAAATCGGTTCGTTGGAATCGGTGAATCTCGCCAAGACGAATGTGTCCAATCGAGGCCTGGTGGATTTGCGCCGTACGCGACCCGATTTGAAAGTGTATCCGCGAAACCCACGTGCGTTTCCGAAGTCGACGCGGCTCACCCTGAATCGTTCGCGGCAATCATTCAAACAGACGAAATCCGGCTAACGGATTTGGGATCATGCCGAGTTATTCGGGCGCAAACCGCAGGACTCTTCACCCAGCCGGAAGCGCGCACCCGATGCTTCCGCCCATTCGCTGATAACGCTGGTCGCGCCGACCATTTTAGCGCGTCAATCTGGGATTAAAACCGGCAGCGAACGACGATCCGCAAGGTCCGTTGAACGTCCCGTAGGCTACCGACCACTCGAACGGCAATGTCATCCGCGGGGACGCAGGCGACGGCTAGCTGGCACCGCCGAACCCCGGCGCGCCGAATCACAACCGGTCCCGAGCATCGCCAGCAAATGTGGTTTATGCCTGACACCTGGCACTTGGCCCCCGGGCCATTTCGCGATTCCGGAGGGTGACATGCCCGTGACGATCGGATACGTTGGCCGCCGGAGTCAATTTTGAATGACTGAGTTAGGACGCGCAACATGGCTAAACAAGCGAAAGTGAAGACAATTCCCAAAAAAAAGCCGAGCACTACGCCAACTCGACGCACGACAACTACTGCGCGCCGGAAAACGACTGTCAGCAAAAAGACTGTCGCAAAGCGAGCACGGAAGAAGACCGTCCCAGATGGCCCGTCGTTGGGACGCCCCAAGGTGACGGGCGAGGAATTGCTGTTCATGTTGTTCAAAGAGGATTATCACGCGCGTCAGATTTTCGATTTCCTCCGCGTGGAAAAAGTGAAGGATCTCGAGCAATACAGTCCGCAACAGATCGTGAAACTACTCTCCCGCCCGATTACCGAAACGGTCGAACGTATCCGTCGCAAGCTTGCGGAAAAGAACCGTTGCCTGAGAGACGACGCGGAATTCGCCGCCGAGTTACGCAGCGTACGGCCATGAATGAGACATTTGCGGTTACAAAACAACGTCTTCTCCGCTGCGGAGCTGCGTCACGACGGAGCGTGACGGCTTCGAGAGAGCCCCAGGTAAAAAAACATGAGTGATGCCGAAACAACGTCAGATTTAGAATCGCTGGTCCTGAAGTACGTCCGGCGACCGGAATATCAGCCAGTCAAGCCGCGGGTGATTGCGAAGAAGTTGGGGTTGGCGGCAGACGATGTACCACGCTTGAAGCGTGCCATCAAAGGGTTGATTAAGCGCGGTCAGTTGGCCTGGGGCGAGAAACATCTGGTCAAGGTCGCCGACGCGCAGTCAGCCAAGTCCGAGAAAACGACGAAGCCGACCAAGGCGGCACAAGTGGGAATTACCGGCATCTATCGCCGCGCGGCGGCTGGGTATGGCTTTGTGCGACCGCGCGGAACGACCAGCATCGATCGCGCTGACGACATCTATATCCCACTCGGCAAAGCGCTCGACGCTTCGGACGGCGATTTGGTCGTAGTGCGGGTCCGTCAAGGCGCGGAGGATGGTCGAGGGCGAACCTCCGGCGAGGTCGTGGAGATTCTCGAACGCGAGACGCATCAGTTTGTCGGAGTCTATTTCGAGCAGGAAGGAGTCGGTCGCGTCCAGATCGATGGCAAGGTCTTCGCTCAACCGATCGACGTGGGAGATCCCGGTGCGAAGAACGCCTCACCCGGTGACAAGGTAGTTATTGAAATGGTCCGCTTTCCGTCGCACACGCATGACGGTGAGGCGGTGATTGTGGAAGTGTTGGGCGCACGCGGCGAGCCGGGGGTCGATACGTTGTCCATCATCCGCGAATTTGCACTGCCAGGCGAATTCGGCGCGGAGGTGCTGGACGCGGCACGCGAGCAATCGTCGAAGTTTGATGAAACGGTGACGGGGCATCGCCACGACTTCACCGGTATGACCGTGATCACGATCGACCCGGTTGATGCGCGCGATTTCGACGACGCGATTTCGCTCGAAAGATTGGAGAATGGACATTGGCGGCTCGGAGTCCATATCGCCGACGTGTCGCACTTCGTGCCGGTTGGCTCAGTTCTCGACGATGAGGCGCGCGAACGATCCACGAGCATCTATCTCCCGGACCGCGTCATCCCGATGTTGCCCGAGGTCATCTCGAATAATCTGGCGAGCTTGCAACCGGGGCGCGTACGGTACACCAAGACAGCCTTCATCGAGTTTACTGCCGACGGGGCACGAGTCACCGCCGAGTTCTTCGATGGAGCCATTAAAAGTGCCCGACGATTTACCTATGAAGAAGTCGACGAATATTTGGCGGATCGTGAAGGATGGCGTAAGCATCTGTCGGCGGACGTCCACGCGTTGGTGGCGAGGATGCATGAGCTGGCCATGGTGTTGCGCCGCAGGCGCCTCGATGCAGGTTCGATCGAGCTGACATTGCGCGGGGTGAAAATCGATCTCGATCGCCGTGGCGAAGTCGTCGGCGCTCATTTGGAGAAAAACACGGAAAGCCACCAGATGATCGAAGAGTTCATGCTCGCGGCGAACGAAGCGGTGGCCGAGTTCCTGACCGAGAAGGAAGTCCCGTTCCTGCGCCGCATCCATCCCCTACCCGATCCGCGCAAGCTGCGGGCATTGACAGAATTCGTCAAGGAATTGGGAATTCCGTGCGAAAGCCTGGAAAGCCGTCACGAGATTCGACGCGTCATTGCGGAGGTCGCTGGCCGCCCCGAGGAACACGCCGTCAACTTCGCCATCCTGCGAAGTATGGCTAAAGCAGTCTACAGCCCGGAGGAAGAGGGACATTACGCGCTGCATAGCAAAAACTATTGCCACTTCACATCTCCAATTCGTCGGTATCCCGATCTGACCATACACCGATTAATCGAAGCGTTTGCTGCCGGGCGACGTCCCGCCAGTGACTTCGACCACCTGGTATTGCTTGGCGAGCATTGCTCGGAACGCGAGCAGCGCGCTGAGCAAGCCGAACGCGAGTTGACCAAGGTCAAACTTCTGACCTATCTCAATCGGCGCATTGGCGAGCAAATGGATGCAGTAATTACGGGCGTGGAGAAATTCGGCCTCTTCGCCCAAGGAGTGGAACTCCCCGCCGAGGGATTGATCCATGTCAGTGCCTTGCAAGACGACCACTATCGCTATGACCAGCGATCGCACAGTTTGGTCGGCAATCGTGCAGGTAACGCCTTTCGATTGGGCGACGTGATTCGCGTCGAAGTGGCCCGCGTCGATGTCGATCGGCGCGAACTTGATTTTCGGATCGTCAAACGCTTCAAGACTGCCAAAGTCGCCAAGCCGCCTGCGCGGTCCGCAGCGCCGAAGGCCGAATCCGCGCGGCGAAATGCCAGTCGTTCCACACGTACCGGACGCAAGAAAAAGTCGGGGCCGAAGTGAATCGTGTTCCCCGTCCTCGGTAGATCAACGCCAATCCTCAGTACTTCGACGTTTTCAAAAGAAGGAGTCAGGAACACTGATTCCCGCTAATGAAGACGGGTCGGATTTCGTGTAGATCAGCGAAGATTAGCGTTCTTGTTCGTTCTTCAACTCGCATCCTGTGGTGCTCGGTTCACCGAATTGGAACTTCTGTTTCTTCAGATTCGAGGGTTCGCCGTATAAGATAGTGTTTGCACCGAATCTCCCGGCGACCGTCGCAGCCGGTGACTACGAACCTTGGCCTATTGTTGCAACAAGAATTCTTGTTCCGCGCTGCGGAGAGGAGAACGACCATGTCGGCCCGTCATACAATCATCGGGATTGGCCTCGCGATCAACTTGGGGTGCGTACCGCACACTGATCCACCGGCCGCGACGGCTCCCCCCGCACCACCCCCCGCAACCGTTGCGAAGGCGCCGTTGCCAGCCAATCCTCCATTGGAAAGCGTGGTCGCCACGCCACCGTCAACGGAACCAGTGGTCCCGGTGGCAGACAGCTTGCCCGCCGCGCCAACGGAAGCCGTCCCGGCCAGCCAACCCCCCGCCGAGGCACCCGGCGCGGCATCCGCGGAAAAGCCGGCGGAAAAGGTCGCCGCCAAGGCCGGAGTCGGCCTCCAGGGTCAGAGTCTCAAGGAACATTCCGGTGTAATCGTGGAAGCTGCCAAAGCGTATTTCAACGTTCGCCAGCGAGCCGTGTTCGAAATTCAAATCCCCGAAGCACTGAAGCTTTATGAGGCCTCCGAGGGGCGCAAACCTCGAACGCATGATGAATTCATGGCCAAGGTTATTACTGCCAACCTCATCGCGCTTCCCACTCTGCCGCAGGGCGATAAATACATTTATGACCCCGAGCGAGGCGAGTTGATGGTCCAGAAACGGGCTCGATGATCCGGGAAATCTGTCGGCGCTAGTTGCAAGTTTGGGAAAGGCAATTTAACTGGAAGAAGGAGATTTGCTCCGCACATCGAGATCCGGAATGGAAACCCAATGACGCGATGGCTGTGATTCCCGTCAGGCTGTTCCCATGATTGATCGCATTGTAACACTCGTCGCAGTTGTCAGTTGCGCTGTTGCTGCGCCAGTGGTTGGCGGCGATTGGATTGTGGCGCCGTCGTATTTCACGCATGATCAGACGGGTCATCGGGTCCAGCAATACACACCCATCGGACCCTTTTACATTTATCCATCTCCCGACTTTCAACGCAGCGGCTATCGCCACACACGCAGCAGTATCCAAGCCGGCTCAAGCGTTGATCATTACCATTTAGTCGAAGAATGGGGACGACCAGTCCGCCCCTACGACGAATGGCGATTTCCCTACCGTCCCTATTCAGCTCCGTATGGACTCTGGGGACCACCGTATGCCGGATTGGGTTACGGATTCGGCGGTGGATACGGCGGTGGATACGGCGCTGGTTTTCCAGGCGGTGGATTTCCAGGCCACCCTTCTTCAGTTCAACCATTCAATGGGTATGGTTACGGCGGAATGCAGCCGGGCGTGCCGTACCGCGGTTATCAACCTTGGTTCGATGATCGGTATCCGGCATTCGACGATCGCGCCCCGTGGCGAAATCGCGCGTTCCCCCAGCAGCCGAACACCAGGCCCTAAGACAGTGGTCGTGCAAGCGGATGGCAGGCTCGGTCAAATGTAATACATCTTTTCGGTTCGTCCGCGCACGCGCTCAACAAGCTGGCCGAACGTAATATCCGAAAGTAACTCGCGCTCTGCCTCGTCGATGCGTTGCCAAGCGTCAAGCAATACGCGTGTCGCGGACGTGGCATCCGCCAGGTTGCTGACCAGACCGTTCGCCGTCCCATCGATAACTTCTTTGACCTCGGCGAGCGTGATTACGGATGGATCTCGGGTCAGTTGATAGCCACCCGCAGCGCCGCGAGTACTCTCGACCAATCCAGCGGCTTTGAGTTGCAGCATGATCTGCACCAAGAACGGCGACGGTATGCCGTGCGCTTCCGCGATCGAGCGCAGCCGCACGGGCTCACCAGCTCCGAACTGGTTTGCCAGCTCCAAGACCGCAATGCAGGCGTATTCAACTTTGGCGGATAGATTCACGGAGGAAAATCGTCCACAGGACTTTAGAACAGGAAGCACTCTTCCACGGTGGAAGCTCGATCGCTATTTGTTGTCGAGGGAGTGCAGGCCGCATTCGGTCTTGGCAAACCCGCTCCAGCGCCCGGAACGTTCGTCTTCCCCCAGCATCACTGCACGCGTGCAGGGCCAACAGCCAACACTCGGGTATCCTCGATCGTGCAGCGAGTTGTACGGAATGTCATGGTCCGTGATCATTTTCCAGACATCTTTTTTCGACCAATTGGCAAGCGGAGTGACTTTGACAAGCGAGTACTTGCTGTCCCAGCCTACGATTGGCGACTGAGCTCGATCGGGAGTTTGATCGCGTCGAATCGCGCTGGCCCAGGCGTGCATCCCAACAATCGCCGACTTCAAAACGGCCAGCTTTCGGTCAGCACAGCATTGGTCCGGATTCGATTTGTAGACCGGTCCGCCGTGCTTCGCCTCGTATTCCGCAACGCTGGTTTCCGGTCGCCTCAGTTCCACCGCGATGCCGTATCTCGCGCGAACCTTTTCACGCAAATCCAGCGTTTCCTGGAATTGGTACCCGGTGTCGAGATTGAAAATCGGTGTCTGGGGCGCGATCTCCGCTAGCATGTGAATCAGGACCATTCCCTCAGCACCAAACGCAGTCGCCATCGTGAACCGCGGCGCGAAACGCTCGACGGTCCAACGCAGGATTTCTTCAGCCGCCGCATTTTCGAGTCGGCTACTAGCCTCGGCAAGTTCCTCGGCCAGTTCTGGGGTTAGCTCCAGACCGCCAGGCACCGACTGCACATCAGGCTCGGCTTGCGAATCAGGTGGATAGATGACCTTTAGCAGCGGCGGCATGGCGGATTTCGTGGTTTCAATCGGTACAGTCCGTCTTCGAGCGGCGCGATTCATCGCGGAAACTCCCGTGTCCGCCGCCAGCGGTTCCGTGAGCGGCGAGAATTGTCCGGTCAAACGTCCTCTTCAGATCGATTTCCGGTCAGTTTCCACCGCGCACCATAAAAGGGTGAGCAGGTCAGTACAATCTTAGCTATCTTAATCAAGATGGTCAAGTATGGACGCATTCAGTAGTCTTATCGGAATCCTGAGAATCGATTCTTAATGGACAGTCTCCAGAATGGCCCTTTGCGAACACTTTCCGCGGGACTACTTCGATTTGTGAAGACTCTCATCGACAATGTGAGTGCTGCTGATCGGGCTCAGTGACTCCTTGATGTTACGTCCGTTGCCGAAATACGTGCCGCCGGTGGGTGTTAACCAAGCGACTGCGTTAGCGAGCACCCGTCTTACATTGAGGTCATAGTAAATTGGAAAAGTCTCGTGCCCCGGTCCGAAGTAGAAGATCTTTCCCTTGCCGCGACGAAAGGTGCAGCCACTCCGAAAGACTTCCCCTCCTTCAAACCAACTGATGAAAATCAGCTCGTCGGGAGCTGGGATGTCAAAGAATTCACCGTACATTTCCGTATGAGGCAGTTCAAAGTGCTCGTCAGTCAATCCAGCGGTGATGGGGTGCGACGAATTGACGTTCCACAGCCGTTCTTTTTCCGCGGCCTCGCGCCACCGCAACATGCAACTCGTTCCCATCAGACGTCGAAATATTTTCGATGCGTGTCCAGAGTGCATGACCAACAATCCCATGCCCTGGAGGACTCGTTGTTGCACCCGATCGACGACTGCATCACTCACTCGATCATGGGCGGCATGTCCCCACCAAGTCAGGACGTCGGTTTCCGCGAGTACTCGTTCGGTCAACCCGTGTTCGGGTTCGTCGAGCGTCGCGGTGCGAATCACGACGTCCTGGCCATGTTGCTCGGCGAGTGCGTCAGCCACGACTTGATGGATGCCCTGTGGGTAGATTTTGGCCACAGCGGCATTCTGGCGTTCATGAATGTACTCATTCCAAATCGTCACTCGGATCTTGGTGTTCATGGTGACTCTGGCTTCTGATTTCGGGTGGAAAGTGGATTCAACGATTCGTCATTGAAAGTGAATTGAACCGGCTTGGCAACTCGCAAGGCGGAAAAGAGTTGATTGACGCATAACTTACTAACCCATTTGAATTCACCGGCCCGCGTGTGTATTACAGGTACCTGAGTGAACCATGTTTATTAACTCGACGCACTTGCCGCAGGTTTTGTCGGCGGATAGCTATCACGCGGCGGAGCAACACGATCTCGAGTGGTTGCGGATCTTCCGAACCGGCTGGCATTTTGTCGGGACGTTCTCCGATTTGCGGCGCGCGGGGGATTTTCTGACCGCGGAGCTATTCGGTCGGCCGCTACTGATCTACCGGACGAAGGACGGAGTGCGAAGCTTTCTGAATGTCTGCGCCCATCGCTTCGCGATGTTGACGTCGCAGCCGTGTGGTCATATGCCCACGCTGCGCTGCCAATATCACGGCTGGGAATATGACGAATCGGGCCACACACGCAAGATTCCAGACGCTCGCAGCTTTCGCCCGATGCAGGACGGGCAATTTGGGCTCACGGAGGTGCGGACGGAAGTCTGCGGTCAGTTGATCTTCGTCTGCTTTTCTGCGGATGCTCCTGATCTGGCGACATCTTTCGGCCCTGCGTATGCCGGCTGCCGAGAGCTGTTCACGACCGAACGGCGACAGTTCCTGAAACGCGACTTGGAAGTTGCCTGCAACTGGAAGGTCAAGATCGAGAACACCTTAGAAAGTTACCACATCGACTGCGTCCATCGCCGTACGTTCCAGCGGAGTCCGGCGGCCGAAAACTGTTCCCATCAACTCGCTGAGGGGGGGAGCCTTTTTACGACGAATGAACCCCCTGCCAGCAGGTTGCAACGCAGCTTTGACTCGATCATTTACGGAGTGATTGGAGTCCCGCGCGACCGGAGTTATGAACACTCTATTTGCCATCCGAATTTCATGTTCGGCAAGGCAGGCATCTTCACTTGGGTCGAAGTGATCGTCCCGATCTCGCCGATCCGTTCGCGGATTATTTTCAGGATGTTCAGCCTCAATGGATCAAGGCGGAATCCGGTGTCGCGGCTCACCGCGTGGTGCGTGAACCGATTGGGAGGTCGCTTTGCAATGCGAGCCTTAGAGGAGGATCTGTCGATCGTGGTGGACGTGCAACGCGGTCTACAGTCTGCCGACCAACCTGCGGGAGGTGTGATCTCGATTCGCGAGGAACGCCTCTTTCACTTTCAAGAGTACGTTCGGGCCGCGACGTCGTCATGACCTATTTTCCTGTCCTTGATTTTCCTGTCGTCCTAACTCCGTGCGAATTGTGATTCTCGCGGCGCGGTGTATTTCACCGACAAGTGAGGGGTCTCGAGGCGTTTCTGGCCCGCAGCCAGCGACTGCATTCCGGCGGCGACGAGGCCGGACGTGAGCAACGTACGCTCGACTGGATAGGGCGCGCGACCTGTCACAAACATTTCCTCGGCCTTCGACATGAGCGCCGCCGAGTACACAACATTCGGATTCGGCGGCAAGTGAAACATCGTCGACCACGGGTCGGATTCCCCCGTCAATCGCGCGGCGATCATGAAGTCTTGGACTAGACCGTTCATGAGCAACATCGTAGCCTTCAAACCGTCGGCATATTCGTAGCGATAGGCGATTGGTTCCTTGACCCACTCGCGAATCTGTTGCACGGTGGGGTACCGATGGCTGAACGATTTAGGTTGTGCCAGAGTGTTGCTGCGTGCCAGGCACGCAGCAAGCAATCGCGGATCCCATCCCCCCGCGTTCCACTCGCCGGATTCCATCGCCTTCCACACTTGGTCGCCGCGCAACGCGTGCATCGCCACCACGCCCGTTTCGCCTCCTGCCCGTCGTTCGGCCACGCACTGCATCGTCTCCAAAGCGTGGAAGTCGTAGATGTCGATTCCACCGTGCGCGACACACACAATCTCTTCTACTTTCGCCCCGAACGGTAGATCGATTGCGGGCATGCGCCAGGTTACCGGTAGTGATGAACCGGCGAGAAACGGGAACCCCATCGAGCGCGACGTTTCGACCATTTCCTTGGCCCAACCCCAGTTCCACGACAGGTGCTTATCGTTGAACACGGGAACTGTCCGACCGTCGTGTCGGAACACGTCGGTAACCTGTTTAAAAAACTCGTAGCGCGGGTAGAGCTTCTGTCCAATCTCGTTCAGGGGATAGTCGCCGTGCTCACCAATGACGAGGACCGCATCGACCGCCAATTTGTCACCGCCACGACGCAGCGCTTGTGCGATCGAGGGAAAAATCGGGAAACCGAACTCCGCGGCGCGATTCCGGCTGAGATCGTCGTCGCGAACTTGATCGACATACGCGGCCACGACGTCGATCGGCGGCCGATGCCAGCGGCCATCAAGCGGATATCCATGCAGGAATCGTTCAGCCATGTGCCAGGCATGCGAGTGATAATTCCACAATGTCGTCACGACGGCCAGCTTCTTCCGACCGTTGGTTGTCGGCTCCGCTCCGTGCAGCATGGAAACGCCGGTCAGTCCCGCACCCGCGACACTCAGAAAACTTCGTCTGGTAAGCATGATTCCTCCTGGGTCTGGCTCGCTGAAGACAATTCGACAGGAAAAATATGGACAGGAAAATTGGATATTTGTTTTCCTGTCCGACATCTTTCTGTCGTTGAACCTTATCTTCCCAGACATCCAAATGAAATCGATGCTAGGTGCCGACCCGACCGACTGGCGAGTTGCGGCGCCCGCTCATTCGGTTCGCCGGCCGGGATTCCAGACCGGAAGACGTGACGGCTGGCGCAAACTCGCGAACCAATTGAGCGTGGCTCAGGTTGGCCAGTGAATCGACGATCTTGTCGGGGCGAAAGGCGTAATTTGGCAATTGATCCGCACTCATGTTCCCCGAAAGCACAAGAATAGTTTTGCAACCGAGCTGCACGCCTCCGAGCACATCGGTCTCCATGGTATCCCCGATGACGATCGTTTCCTCGGTGCTCAAACCGAGTTCTTTGCGAGCGCCGCGCAACATCACCGGACTCGGCTTTCCCACACTGAATGCTCGGACTCCGGTGGCCGTTTCGAGCATGGAGACCACCGCTCCGCAACCCGGACGCGTGCCGTTTTGCGTGGGACAGTTTGGATCGAGGTTCGTTGCCACCAGCTTGGCGCCTTGCATGATCATTCCGACAGCCGCCTCGACCATTTCAAAATTCAAAGTTCTCCCCTCGCCAACCACCACGTAATCGGGATCCTTTTCGACGATCGAATACCCGTTGTTGTGTAGTGCGGTCAGCAATCCTCCTTCGCCGATGACGAACGCCGTCCCATTGGGTTTTTGCCACGCCAAGAATCGCGCGGTCGCCATGGCGCAGGTGTAAACGTGTTCCTCTTCCGCGTCGATTCCCAGACGCTGCAGTTTTGTCGCAACGTCGCGCCGCGTACGTTGGCTGTTATTGGTCAAAAAAAGAAACGGCGCTTGCTGAGCCCGCAACTCCCGAATGAAACGCTCCGCGCCAGTAATCAACTCGTTGCCACGATATACAACACCATCCATGTCGATGAGATAGCCGAACATGGTCGCTCCTTGGTCACTGAAAGAAGTGTGGGAAATTGCCTTCCATCGCGCAGAACTCACCAGGCGAATTATCCAGTGCAGACCAATTCGACTAGCGTTTCGCTTCCCACGCGCTGCCGCTTTCCTCGGAATCAATTAGAGTTCTGACGCAACCCCTGTGCCGAGACACGCCTTTCGTCTTGCGATGTCTTGAACCTCTTACCTGACGGCGACTTGTCGCGACGCCAGCAAAGTGCGTGCTGGCATTTGGTCGAAGCGGAATGCCTAACGAACGGGCAAGCGTTTCCTCGGCAGAGACCAAGAAAGAAAAAAGCCGGGCCTCTCGACGGCAAGAGGCCCGGCAGTCAACTGCGAAGCCGAGCGATGCTTCGCGGAAGTTGTTTCTGACAGAGGTGGTCGCCATCATTCCGGACCACGTTCATCGCGACGCTTTTAGCTGCGTCTCACCGGTGGCTAAAATTCTTTTTCAGCAGTCCGATTGGTTGCGAATGTCGTTTCGCCCCGCTCGGGGTCGTCCCATTGTGCGGCGCGCGGTGACTCGCGACCCGGTGCACGATCGTTTCGCTCCGGACCTCGTTCACGTTGTTCTCCGCGTGGTTGATCGGCATCCGGTGGACCATCAGGTCGTGGGCCGTCCGGTCGTGGACCATCGTCCGGTCGTTGGAAACCCGGTCGTGGACTGTCTGGTCGTTCAAAGTCAGGACGTGAGCCGCCCGGTCGTGCGCCATCGTCCGGTCGTTGGAAACCCGGTCGTGGACCATCGGGTCGTTGGAAGTCCGGTCGTGGGCCGTCAGGTCGTGGACCATCGTCCGGTCGTTGGAAACCCGGTCGTGGTCCATCCGGTCCTGGGCCGCGTCCCGGTTCGTCACGTTGTTGACCGCGTCTCCCAAGTTGTTCGAAGCCAGGCCCACCACGCGGACGTCCGGGTGGAAACGCGTCTCTCGCTTGGGGTCCCATTGGCGGTCCCCCTGCACGACCCGCTTCCATGGGTGGGAGCGGCCTTTCCTGCCGGGGACGCGAGCGAGGATCACCCACGAGGTGCCTCAATCCCTGCATCTCGTGGCGTAGGGCTGCAACTTCCCGTTCCAGGGACGCGATCCGCTGATCCATGCCTTCGGGGCGTGGGCCAGAATCTCGGTTCATTCGCGCTGCTGGGCCGCGCTCCGGTCCGCGACCGTCAGGACGGTCTCTCGGTGGTCCCGGCGGTGGTCCATCTGGTCGTCGCTCGCCATCCGGTCTCTCTCGATTCTGCTCGCCACGACGGCGGCCATCGTCACGGCGTGCTTCTTCACGCGGTGGACCGTCACGGCGTGGTTCATCGCCACGTCGTTCACCCGCTTGGGGTGGCCGTTGTCCGCGTTCATCGCCGGGTCCGCGTTCGCGATCCGGTCGCTCTCGATTCGGCTCGTCCCGACGGCCATCCTCACGGCGTGCCTCTTCACGGGATGGACCGTCATTGCGCGGTTCATCGCCGGGTCTTTCTATCTGCGGTCGTTCGTCGGCCGATCGGTCCGGGGGGTCGTCGGCTCGAACCGTCGGGATTCCTCCTGTGGCCGCAGCCAGCAGGAGAGTTGCCCACCATCCGTTTCGTAACATGACTTGCATTGTGCTTTCTCCCACTCGGTGAAAAGACAGAACTGGCAAGACCGCCAGCCCCCATTTAAAAGTCGAATTCATTCTGCTCGCCCGCTAACTCAGCGACTCGGCGCCCAATAATCTGTTCGCGCATTTCCACGCGCTTTTGCATGCTCGCTCGCGCCCGTTCCAGTTCCTTTTCCAGTCGCTTGAGCTGCAGATCCCGGCGGGCTTGCCGCGCGTCGAAGTGATTCTGCACCAGCTCCTGCAACTGCTTCTTCAGTCCATCGCGCTGATCCAGCGGCGCGCGGCGAAGCTGCTGGGACAATTCCTCAGTCTGGCGCTCCAGATCCTGATCCTTGGACTCCAGTAAGTACATTTCTGGATCGTACTTTTCCATATCTGCCATCCGCCGCGGATCGAATTGCGGCGTCGACTCAACGTCAAAACCTCGCGTCGGGCCAAACTGTCCCGGCCGGCCGTCCCGCGGTGTCGGCGGACCAAACAGGCCGGGGCCATTCGGGCCACGTCCATCTGGGCCACGTCCATCTGGGCTACGTCCATCTGGGCTACGTCCA
>CAZFLF010000036.1:0-15503 GCA_964519825.1 uncultured Pirellulaceae bacterium
GGTATTGGCGAAAGTCGGTGGGGCCTGTGCTCGCGAATCGTTGCTCGGATCGGCAAGTCGCGCAGTTGATCGAACAGGGCTTTCCGGAACTCCGCGAGCGGCTATCGAGCGCCGTCGCATTCTTGCAATTCCCGGACATGGACCCGCGATTTGGTTCGGCAGCGTTGCGAGCCGACGTGGTGCGGCAGGCTGCCGCCACGATTGCTGACCGGAACTTAACGGGCCTCCTGGACGCACGTGCCGTGCGGCGGGCGTTGCGAATTCTGTTGGCGGTGACCGTACTGTTGGGAGCAATCTACGCCTGGGACAAGGATTCCGCGCTGCTCGCCATGCGGCGCCTTGCGATGCCGTGGAGCAACGAAGCTTGGCCGCGAAAACACCATCTGACTTTCACCAAGCATCCCGAAATGCTGACCCGCGGCCAGGACTTTGAAGTTGAACTGGTGGACGAAAGTGGGCGGCTCCCGGCGGAAGTTACGATGTTGTATTGGTTCGATGGAGACGACGAAAGCGCAGCCCGCGCAAATCGCATGACGTTTTCCGGCGGAAAGATGACTCATCGATTGCCGGCAGTCACCAAGTCATTCCGGTACCGTGCAGTCGGCGGTGACGACCTGGAGATGAATTGGACCAGTCTGCAAGTCGTCGTTCCCCCCAAGATCGTCTCGTCGACCATTACCGTGCAACCGCCAGCCTATACCGGCCGAAATGCGGAAACGGCGGAACGACGGATTCGCGGCTTGGCCGGTTCGACCGTCGAGCTGCGCATTCGCGTCGATCGGACCCTGACCGCTGCCTCGCTCTGTTTCAAGAGCAATCATGCGCAACAGAAGATCCCAGCACGGATCACACAGGACGGATTCAGCTGCAGTCTGTCCGCACGCGACGGCCATTCGTGGACGCTTACGACGGCCGGAACCTATGGTTGGGAATTAACCGATAGTGACGGAATGACCGTTATGGTTGACGACAACACGGAAGTGGACGTGATTCCAGATTTGCCTCCGGTCGTGTCGATCGAGTCGCCAGAAACCGATTCAGCTTTCACCGCACGAGCGGTGGTCCCGGTGCGATTGTCGGTCAAAGATGATCTGGCGATTCAGCGGATTGAATTCCGTGGTGGACAAACCGCGAGTGTCCTGACCGAGTTTGCGCCATCGAAGTCGAACGAACTCACGAACGACGCGGACGACCACCACCAACGTTCTATCGAGCACCCGTGGGACTTGTCGGCACTGCCGGATTTGAAGCCTGGAACGACCGTCCCGTTCGAAGTCGTTGCGGAAGACTTCCGGCCCCAAGCCAGTCTTCCAGCGAGTGGAACGATTCGGATTCTGTCGGACACGGAGTTTCAGCAACGTCTTGACGAAGGCCAAGCCGCGCTGCTGCAGCGATTCAACGAAGCTTTGCGCCTGCAGCGGACGCTGCACAGCCAAACCGGTTCGCTGGTCGCGCAGCTCAAGTCGACCAAGCGACTAGCCGCCGAGGATGCGGCGGTGTGGCCGGCGCTGGATCCTGGGCAGCGACGCGTGGCGATGTCCCTCGCCGGTGACGATGGGGCCAGTCGGCGGGTCGATCGGTTGCTGTCCGATTTGTCGATCAATCGCTGGGAAGCCCCTCAACTCGTCGCGCATTTGACCGCGATTCAGCGCGAGCTTAGCCGCGTTACGGACAAGCTCCTGCCGCCGATTCAACAGCGGCTTTCTCAAGCGGATCGCCTGCTCCGGTTTGAAACGCCGGAGATTCCGTCCGTGGAGCAGGCGTGGTCCGAAGCAGCCGGCGGCCAGGAACAAGTCATCGTGGCATTGGAATCGCTCGTCGATCAGCTCGGACAATGGGATCGATATCGCAATCTGGCTCAGGAAGTCCGGCAAGTTCTCGACGAGCACGCCGCGATCGAGCAGGAGACCCGCGAGTTGCCGAGTGCCGGACGAGATCCCGCACAATTGACGGCAGAAGAACGAGCCAAGTTGGAGCGGCTTGCACAACGGCTGAGTGACTTGGCGGCACAAGTCGACCGAATGCAATTCCGGCTCGATCAACTCCACCAGCGGCTTGCGCAGTCCAATCCGTCGGCGGCCAAGTCGTTGCGGGAAGCGCTGACTGTACTCGAGCGCGACCCCGTCAGTGGAGGCATTCGCGAAGCCTCGCGATCTGTGGCGGAGAACCGCTTGGGAGCTGCGACGCGAGGCTTGGAAGAAACCCGTGACGGCCTGCAGAAATTGCTGGCAGCTTTGGAACGGCAACCGGACCGGGATGCGAGTCAATTGGAACAACTCATTGCGAAGGCGGTCGCTGGATTCGCCGCACGCCAGGAGGCAATGATTACGGAAACGGCCGCCTTGGGAAAGCTGACCGAGAATCCCGCCGCGGTTGCCGGCATCGCACGGGAACTTGCCAAGACGCAAACTGATTTGGCAGCGGATGTCGGCGATTTGGCGCGACGCACGCCGGAATCCTCGGGGTATGCCCTGGCGCTCGAATTGGCAGCCCGGCCGATGACTCAAGCTGGTGAACGACTCGCAAAAACTCAGCTCGATGAAGCGACGCTCAAAATGGAACGTGAGGCACTCGACTTCTTGAAAGATCTGCTGGTCTCTTTGGCCAGTAGCGAACCGCCTCCGCGACAGTCTCCCCAAGCCGAAAAGTCTCAACAGCCCCCCGGCGAGCAACCCGCGACCCACCAGCCGAGTCTCGCCGAATTGAAACTGATTCGTCTCGTTCAACTGGAAATCCTGCGCCGCACCAGTGATCTCGAGACCCGTCGCACATCGGCCGGACAATTGACCGAGGACCAGGAAAAGGAATTAGAGGAACTAGCTACACGCCAACGACGCCTCGCGGAACTGCTCGAACGAATTGACTCGCCGCCGCGCGAAGAGTCGCCGGCGACGAAGGAAGTTCCGCCACCCTCGGCGTCGAATGACGTTGGTCTCCGGAGTGAGCTGTCGGACAAATTCGTGTTCGTCAATTGGGCGCAGCCGCTTCTACAGGAAGCCGAACCACCTCGACAAGGCCGCGGGACGAATAAATCGCCAGATTCGGGGAGCCGCCTCGACCGCTCATTACTCGACGATCTGCCACCGGCGCCCAAGCTCGAACCAGGCCAATCGCCGCCGCCAGCCGGCGAGGATGTTGGCAATCCGTCGAGCGAATCGTCGCTGTTAACGGATTTGAGCCGGCAGATGCGGCGGATCGAATCGCTGTTGCGAACCCAAGACACGACCTCTGCCACGCAACAGTTGCAGCGCCGCGTGGCCGCTCAATTGACGAACCTCATCGACGAGCTGCAAAAGCAGCAGTCTGGCAACGAACAGCAAACGAAGTCGCAACCTCGCGATGACCAATCATCTCAGCCGACGACGTCACCAGCGTCGAATTCAAATGGCAAAGCCGGCAGCGGGACCGGTGGAACTGCGACGGACAAGGAGGCGGTATCGAATTGGGCGCGCGGAGTTTGGGGAGTGCTACCCGACCGTGTCAGGCAGCAGATTCAAGACCTCGGCGACGAACAGTTTCTGCCTGAGTACGAAGAGATCATTCGCCGCTACTACGACCGGCTCTCGGAACGCGGCCGCAAACCGGCCTTGACGGAGGAATGACCAAATCCGAATGACCAATGACCAAACGATGGTAGCGATTTGGTTAGGCTTGACGTACTTACTGATCACGTAGGCACGCGCAGAGGTATCCTTCGTATTCCAACGGGTGATGGATCGATGATTGATGTGGGCAGGACGATGGGGGCAGGACGATGAGCCGAAGGCGTTTTACATATCACACCGGGGTTGCGGCTATTAACCGCACACTCTGAGTAAAGTGCCCAGTGACTGTATTTACCCTTGGTCATTGGTCATTGGGATTTGGTCATTCGGTCGTCATAAGACATTAGTCATTCACTCGGTACTTTAACCGGCAACCCGGGTTGACCCTTTACGCCGCTCCGCGGATTGGGAAATGTGGCGGAGGAATCGCATGGCCCTTGGCGGGTGATAGCGTGGTTAGGATGTACTCCGCCGCTTTCACCGAGGCGCCGGGACGAGCGAATTCATGTTTTAACTCGCGCAATTGCGCGACCCGTTGTGCGTAGACGCCGGGATGAGTTAACCACTCGACAATCCACGCGGCTATCGGACGCGATTTGTCTTGCCAGGTCGAAAACTCCGGGAATGGCACCTGCACCGCGTCTGGCGATTTTGGATCGTAGGGTGTCTGGCGCCCGGAAAAGAGATCGTCAATTGCCAACAGGTTGACGAGCGTGATGTAGGGGACCTGGAGAAAGAGCTTCTTGCCGAGATAGGCGCTCCGGCTGAGCCAGTAGTGAATCACCGTCGGTTTCTCGTGGTAGAGCAGTTCCAGCGAAACCGACCCCGAACAAGCGAGACAACAATGTGCCGCTTCGATGAGCTCCGGCGTCCGTCCGACGAAGACTTCGATCGGCAATTGAGCTTCACGCACTAATTCCCGAGCGATTTCTGCCTGCCGATCGTTGAAGGACGCGATGGCGAAATGAACGTCGGGGACTCGCTCCCGCACATAGACCGCTGCACGGAGGAAGCAGGGGAGATTGCTGGTGACTTCTTGAGTCCGCGAGCCCGGCAGGATTGCAACGAGTGAGCCGGTGCCGCGCATCGTCTGGACAAACGCCGCATCCAGCTGGCGCTGGCTGACCTCATCAAAATACGGATGGCCAACATAGGTCGCATGACAGCCATATTTCCGGAACCAGTCGGCCTCGAAGGGGAGTTTGCAGAGGACGTGGTCGACCAGGCGTCGCATCTTTTTCACTCGCCAGCCAGCCCACGCCCACATTTGAGGCACACCATAGTAGAAGACCGGAATCCCGCGCTGCTTAGCACTGCGCGCGATCCACCAATTGAAGCCGGGATAGTCAATCAGCACGACGGCGTCTGGTCGATGCTCGCGGAAATAGCTGTCTGCCTGCCGCCAGAGAAACCAGAATCGGTGCAGGTTCAGGAGCACGCGAAGCAGCCACATGACGGCCAGCTTCGTAAGGTCTGCGTGGAGTTGGCAGCCTACTGCGGCCATGCGCGGCCCGCCATATCCAACGCACTCGAGATCCACACGCCGACTTCGCAGCTCGCGGATCAGATTCGCTCCGTGCAAGTCTCCGCTCGGCTCTCCGACAGAAAAGAAAATCTTCACCAGCCATCCTCCGTGATACGCACCGATGATTTCCGCCCAGAGACTGCGTGCTGCGATCTAAAGGCGGCGGGAGTATCCCAGATGTCCCCGGATTCAAAAAGGGCGAATGGCCGGAAATCGTGGACCACGGGAGGGTGGCACTGCCAGGCTCCCGTGGTCCGAAGTTACCGTCTCGGACCTGTCGCTCAATCCGCACGCTTTGGAGATCAGTCCATTCTCAGGATAGAATAAAGCTGTCTATGCGGCCGCCAAGTACACGCCGTTTTTCAAACTGGGGGGAATGATGTCCAGAGATGCAGCTATGCCCCATATTGTCGTCGATGACGAACAAGCCAAGCTCATTTCCGAATCACGTGAGAGTATCGAAATCCGCGATCGGACCGGCAAGCACTTGGGGTACGTGGCCCACGGATTCACAGACGCAGATATTGCAATCGCGAAACGGCGAATGGCGTCGAGTGAACCGCGCTACACCACCGCCGAAGTGTTGGACCACCTGCGGTCGCTGGAGCACAAATGACGCGTCACACCGTCGTTTGGGTTCAGAGTGCCCAAGACGATTTGGCCGACCTATGGCTAACTTCAACAGACCGAAACTCAGTAACTGTCGCGGCGCATGGAATTGATCAAGAGTTGTCCCAGGATGGTGCTACCAAGGGCACCGCATTGAGTGAAGGTCTACGTGCGCTTTTCGTACCACCACTTCGGGTTCTATTTGCGGTTCGCGACGATGATCGCATTGTCGAAGTGCTGAGGGTCCGACGTATTTGATTAGCGTCGTCGCTTCGTGAGGGCGTAGAGTGGCACCCGGCGGGTCCTTACCAGTGCCACCTCGCCGGCCACGACCCGCCATACAAATCGCAAAGGTATCGCGCCAAAATCATCGATGGCTTGCAGCGCAACTGCGTGGTAGCCTAGTGCTATGAACATCGGTGAATTCATCGTCAAGACACCTGGCACGTGTGGAGGACGCGCTCGTATCAATGGGCGGCGCATCGCGGTCAGTTCGATTTACCGCTGGTTCCTCAGCGGCTCGTCGCCCGAGGACATTCTCGCCAAATATGAGACCTTGACGCTGGCCGAAGTATACGCGGCGATCGCCTGCGCCTTGGCCAATCGCGACGAAATCGCCGCCGAGATTGCCCACGAAGACGATCTGGCTGCCGCGGTAGGCCAGAATGCGCTCACGACCTCGACCGTGCCATGAGTATTGTCCGTTTCCATCTGGACGAGGACTGCCAGGCCGCAGCCCTGTCTGTCGCGTTGAGAGGACACGGCATCGACACGACCACAACGAACGAAGTCGGCCGGCCGGGTGCGGACGACGACAGTCAGTTGCAGCACGCCGCGGACGCAGGCCGCGTCATCGCCACCAACAACATCGGCGACTTTTCCTCGCTCCACGTGCGCTGGCTGGCTGCGGGTCGCGATCATGCCGGCATTGTGTTGTTTCCCCAGCAACAATTCTCCATCGGCGAAACGGTGCGTCGTCTCATGAGTCTTCGTACATCGCTGTCTGCGGAAGAGATGCGAAACCGGCTGGAATGGCTAAGCAATTGGGGAGCGAAATAGGGAAATACGCGCCGGAGCGACAATCTGCCCGACGAATGACCTATCACGTCCGCACACTTCACTGCGCCCGGCAAGATTGGCTTGGGACGTTGCGATAGGCAGTGGCCCGATTGGCCCCTTCACTTTGACCCTATTCGAAAAACCGTTCGACGAGTACGATCAATTCAAAACTCAATGATCCCGGCGCCGGCTAGAAGTCGGTCGCAACGGGTTATCTCGTTTCTGAGGAAATGACAGAAAGATGATCGACACCACGACTAATAGACCATTGCACGTTTCGACGGACGGTACCATCGGCCCATACATCATGGTTCCCGTCCGCCAGCTTGACGAACTGCGACCGCGCCTCGACGACCGCGACATCCACTATACGGTTGACGAAGATGCCATTTCGCTCGATGGTTCGCCCGAAGTTGCCGTCGTCAACTTCGGACGTGGTGCCGATCCAAGTGTCATCCAGAGAATCCTGGATACCGCCAAGTAATCGACGACGCAGGGGGCGGAAAGACGCCTGGTAAAGTTTTCTCATTTTGAGCGGGTCATTGCCCGTTCCATTCAGAGGAAAGTGGCACCCGGCGTCCTCGGTGTGTCGTCAGAGTACACGGGATTTGGGCCAAGCGATTTCAAACAATGGTTGAAGTTCAGGGAAGACGTCTTGAATGAGCGCGGCGACAGCGCCCCATTTTGTGCCCTTGATAACGCGAGCCTGCGGATACACACTGGTTTCGACACCGACGAGTCGTGAGTTAGATGGGAGAGATCAAAGGGGTCAGGACTCATTGATTCGCGCCGCGGCACCCAGGGAACGACGAGGGGGTCAAAAGTCGCCTCGTAGCGTGTCGTAAGGCTGGGGCGCGACCCAGCCTACTCGCACGCTGAGCCACGTCCAACCGTCAAGAAGCCGGCGGCAAGTTTTCCAGGTCGATCTGATCCTTGGCGCGGCCGGCGGCTTGTTTCATCTTCCGCAGCCAATCCAGCGAAGCGAAGCGCCGACCCTGGCTTTCGGCCGCCGAAGTGAATAGCAGTTCGACGGCAGCGTCCGGATGACCCGGAATGTAGTCGAAGATGTCCAGGAATCCGAAGTCGGTGATGAGCATCATTAGCCGGGAGGCTCGGATGTAGCCGAGCGAGACGGGATAGGTTCGCTCGATGCCCGTGGCGGGATCGATCTCGTCGCCGATCCATTGGGCGTGTACTTCACTCAAGGCTGCGAAGAGCACAAGATCGCTATCGGGCGTCCGCTGGACGACGACGTCCGTATCTTCCGTCGCCCGCACATAACCGTGATAGGTCACGGCGTGGCCGCCAATGATCACGAACGGAACTTCATGCTTCGCCAGCACATCGATCAGCCGAAACGGGTCGCCACTTTCCATCAATCACCTTGACGCGGCGGGAATGCAGGTTTCGTTGGAGAAAGTGCCTGAGGCCGGCCGGAGAGGAACTCAGTAACTCGAAGGAAGCGTTTTGCAGTCGGACAAAGCGGGCCAGTCGCTGTTCGGGGGTTTCATGTTCCCGCAGTCGCTGTTGAAGTCTCGACCGGGCTTGGATGGCTGTTGAGATGTCAGTGGCTGTTGCGCTCATGGACAAGCTTTCCTCAATTCGTCCGTCGATCGTAGACCAAGTTGGCCATCTGTGCCAGCCGACGGACGATCGTCGACGAAGTTGGAACGGAAAAGGGGGCGGGAAAAAAAAGGTGCCAGGAACCTTTGTTTGGCAAAGCAGGCAAAAAAGAGGGGCGGTTCACTTATCGAAAATGGACCTGTCGGACGCCGGGTGGCACTTCCCTGAGAGACCCCGACGGCGGTTATCAAGCATATGCCTACACCGATTTCCTATCGTCGGATGCTCTGATGGAGCAGCGTAATCCGCTCGAGCGTGAGGTAGGTCAGCGGCTGAATATTCCGTTCAGCGATTACGTTTCGACTTTGATCGCCTTGTCGGCGATATCTTTGCGGCACCAAGCTCCATCCCAGCGAATGCACTTCACCGCCGAGTACGCTTGACGCTTGGCGGCGGCGATCGTGTCCCCTAGTGCTGTGACGCCCAATACCCGACCACCATTCGTCACCACCTGGCCATCCATCGTCGCAGTTCCCGCGTGAAAGACTTTGACGTTTGGAATCTTGGCTGCATCCTCCAGCCCTCGGATCGGTTTGCCACGCGCGTAGTCGCCGGGATATCCCTCGGCAGCCATCACGACGCAGACCGACGGCCGCGGATCCCATTCGACGTCGGGCAACTCCTCGAGCCGGCCATCTACGGTGGCATCAAGAATTTCGAACAAGTCCGATTTCAGTCGCATCAGCAACGGCTGGCATTCCGGGTCGCCGAACCGAACGTTGAATTCCAGCACCTTCGGACCTTGATGCGACATCATTAGGCCGGCATACAGTACGCCACGAAACGGTTGCCGCGAACGTTTCATCGCGTGGATGGTCGGTACGAAAACGTGCTCCTCAATCCACCGCAGCGATTCGTCGGTCGTCAACGGCGTCGGGCAGTAGGCTCCCATGCCACCGGTATTGGGACCGGTGTCGCCATCGAACGCCCGCTTGTGATCCTGGCAGGGGGGCAACGTCAAAATGGTTCGCCCGTCGGTGATCGCCAAAACACTGGCTTCTTCGCCGTCCAACCGCTCTTCGATGATGACTTCTTTACCGGCATCGCCGAATTCCCGACGGCGCATGATCCGTTCGATGGCGTCGAGCGCGTCACGCCGAGTCTTGCACACCACCACCCCTTTGCCAGCCGCCAGGCCGTCTGCCTTCACGACTAACGGAACATTGTCATTTTCGTTTGGATAGCGATTGACGATGAACTCCGTGGCAAAATCCGCGTCGCGAAATACGTGGTAGTCCGCACTCGGTACGTCCGCGCTGCGCAGCAACCGCTTGCAGAAGACTTTGCTTCCTTCCAGCTGGGCCGCGGCTTTCGATGGACCAAATACGCGCAGCTTGGCTTGTTCGAATGAATCCACCAAACCGTCACACAACGGTGCTTCCGGTCCAACTACTGTCAGCCCGACGTGATTCTCACGGGCAAATCGGATGAGTTTCGGGAAATCGGTCGATTTGATGTCAATGTTTTCGGCGTCGACCGCCGTTCCCGCATTCCCCGGCGCGACGAAGACTCGCTCCACGTGTGGACTGAGCTTGATCTTCCAGGCCAGCGCGTGCTCGCGCCCGCCGTTACCGATAATTAAGACGTTCATGAGCCAAGGCCTCGTGACAAGTAGGACGGGCACCTTGCCCGTCTGGCGTCGGACGACGGGCAAGGTGCCCGACCTACGACATTCCGTGCCGACGATTCTAGGGCGGCAGGGCCGCCAGCCAAATGGGAGTCGTTCTGGCAATTGGTCCGCTCCCGTTGGTCGCTGAATTTCGCGCCAGTCGAACCAGTCGTTCATATGCCGACGATTCTAGGGCAGCAGGGCTGCCTGCCAAATGGGAGTCATTCTGCCAAGTGGTCCGCTTCCGTTGGTCGCTGAGTTTCGCGCCGCAAAAAATACCATTACGTGGATAACCGACTAGGTACGCGGAATCGGAGTGGAAAGGCGGTCGCGGGACGCACTCAATCCCAGCACGACGAACTCGTTGATCACGTTCACGATTTGATTCCAGTCGTAAGCCCCCAGCGGAGTCTCCTGCAACACCTGTTCCACGCGGAGAGTTGAGAGTCCGTGGACTGAACTCCAAGCGCATACCGCCAACGCAAACGGATCTCCGGCAGGCAACTGATTCTGTTGCTGGCACGCCACAATTATTTCCATCAACGTGCTAAACGCGCGAGCCTCCGCGCCTTGCAGCACCGGATGCTGGCTCGGCTGAGTCAACTCCGGCCGAAACATCATGCGAAACACCGAGGGATTGGCCGCCGCAAAGTTCATGTACGTGCGGCCGAGCGCGCGGAGTTGATCGATGGGCGACGCCGGTGCGATCCGTTCCATCTCCAAACGGATCTCCGCCACCATTCGCTCGAAACCCGCAGCAGCCAATGCTGCCAAGAGTTCGGCTTTGTTGGAAAAGTGATGATACGGAGCGCTGTGCGACACTTTCGCCCGTCGCGCGACGGCTCGCAGCGATACCGTGTCCACCCCTTCCTCCTCCACGATCGCCAGCCCGGCATTGATCAGTTCTGCTCGCAAATTGCCATGATGGTAAGCCGGCTTCTTGGAGGCGTTGCGGGGCATAGGTCTGGCACTCAAGTCCGTGGGCGAAATAGGGCTCGATGGCAGAAAATCCTAGCAGCTAGCGGCGCGCAAGTAACAACGTTCGAGATGACAATGATCGAAAGCCCGGTCGGTCTGTGTTCGATCGCGGGGAGTCATCGTGCTTTGGCGGTGGCGAACGAATCGCAACGATGATTTCTCTTGCGTCCTGTTACCTCTTTCCTGGCCGCGTCTCTCCGTCCGAAACGCACGGCCTTGACTGGGGATCGAGGCTCGCCTCTCGGAGCGACGCGGCCACGGTGGCTGGGTTCCTGGGAAAGCGTGAAAAGCACTTCCTGCGGTTGGATTGCGTTTCGCGGTGAAGCCGCTTCGGATTATTTAAGTCATTTGTATGTAATAACTTACAGACGATCGCGAACAATAACTGGCTGATTGCGTCAAAGATTCACTATAGTTGTGTAGCGTTTTTGGGGTTTCGGGGACCGCGCAGCCGATCTGAGCGGCTGGAAAACTGGATGTTTGAAGCAACCGTACCGCTGGTAGATCCGGGTCTGGCGTTATCTTTGTTTGGCACACGGGATCAGCATCTGCGGGCGCTGCGAGCGGTGCTCGGCGTCACGATCAGTCATCGCGATAGCGAAATCCGTATTTCTGGGGACGAAGCAGCGGTGGCCAAGGCCACGACTGCTTTCGAACAACTCAAGAGTATGGTTGAGCGTCGCGGCTCAGTTGGATTGGACGACGTGAAGCATGTCCTGGCTGCCGTGACTGGAGATAGTTCGCTGGCCCCGTTCGACGCGATCGACGTTGTCAACACCAGCCGGACCATCAAACCCCGCTCGGCCGGCCAGGCGCGCTATGTCGACGCGATTCATAAGTACGACGTCGTGTTTTCGATTGGTCCAGCGGGTACCGGCAAGACGTATTTGGCGGTCGCGACGGCGGTCGAAGCCCTGAAGCACCGTTCGATTCGCAAGATCGTATTGGTGCGCCCGGCGGTGGAAGCGGGCGAGAGTCTCGGATTTCTCCCGGGTGACTTGCAGGCCAAGATCAACCCCTATTTGCGGCCGCTGCTCGATGCGCTCCACGAGATGATGAACCATGATCAGATCAAACGGTTCATGGAACAGGACGTGATCGAGGTCATCCCGCTGGCCTACATGCGGGGCCGTACGTTGAATGAAGCCTTCGTCATATTGGACGAGGCCCAGAACACGACTGTTTCTCAGATGAAGATGTTCCTGACGCGCATGGGAGAAGGGTCGAAGATCGTCATCGCCGGCGACACGACCCAGATCGACTTGCCGCCCCACACCCACAGCGGGTTAATTGACGCCGTTCATCGGCTGCAGGGGATCGATGGGATCGAGACCGTTCAGCTTTCGAAGTCTGATATCGTGCGACATCGGCTCGTTCAGGATATTGTCCAAGCCTACGAAGACACTCCACGTGCCAACGGTGCGAAGAAGCAGCGACGGTAAACGCCATGTCGAACGGTAATCCGCGCCGTCGTCGATCCGATCTCTCGGCGGCTATTAGTCTGCCACGGGGCCAATTCCAGCTGCTCTGGCAGGGCCTCTGGCGAGGCACGGTGCTGCGGCGTCTTGGTCTGTGTCTGTTAGCGACGCTCTGTATGTGGGGCGCCATGGGATCGTGGGCGCCGCCATTCGCCTTCCACATCGGCGACACGCCGGTTCGCGGCATCGCCGCGCGACAGCGATTCAGTGTCGAAGATCCGGATGAGACGCAGAAGCGCCAGCGGCAGGCGAAGGCCCAGACTTTATGCGTGTATCAACATGACAAGCAACCGCTCGTCAACTTGCGGCATGCACTCAAGGACAGTGTCTTTCGGCTGAACAGCGCCGCCTCATTCGAGAAGTTGTCCACGGCCGAGCGTGCCGACTGGAACGACTTTCTGACGATGGCCAGTTCGCCGGCGGAACAAAACGCCGAGCAATTGTACAACGACTTCCGCGATGCCTTGGCCCAGGACAAAGATCTTGCCAAGTTTGAGAAGGGGGTCCTGACGGCACTCGCCGACTATGAACGTGACGGGCTGCTGGAACGATTGGCTCACAGCTTCGAGGACGGCAACCAGACTGCGGTCCTGGTGCACGACGTCGGCAATGAAGCCACCAGCCATCGGGTCGAAGTCGCGGACGTACGGATCGGGCAGGCGACCGCCGAATTGCGTTTGAAATTGGAACGCGAGTTCACGGCCGCCGGTTTACCAGAAAAACATTGCGGCACACTCGCCCAGTTGGTGAGCACTTGGTTGCAGGCCAAAAAATTGCCGGTGACACTTTCGGTCAACACCAAGGCTACCGACCTCGCTCGCCAGGATGCTGTGGCGAAAGTGGAAACGGCGCTGCGCGAGTACCAGCCGGGCGAGTTGATCGTCTCCGGCAACGCCCCACTCCGCGCCAGCGACGTGGAATTACTGCAGGCGGAATACAATGCCATGCGAAAGGCCGACAGCGGGTGGGAGAACTTCCGCTATTTTTTGGCGAGTCTGGGCATGTACGTCGCACTTCATGTGCTGTGCGGAGTATACGTCAACGTCCATCACCGGCGAGTTCTGCTCGACGTCCGCCGCTTACGCACGTTGCTTGGCGCGGTAGTCGTTACCGTCACCCTGTGTGCCTTCGACAATCGCCTGGAATGGCGGGGAGCCATCATTCCACTGGTGCTGTTCGCTGCGACGGTCGCCATCGCATACCAGCGAGAATTAGCGTTGCTGCTGACGGCAGTGGTCGCCCTGATCGTCACGTTATCGCTAGGCCAGACTCTGCCCGATTTCGTCATCCTCGTCGCAACGGCCTCGGCAACGATTCTTTTGCTCGGCCGAGTTCGGAGTCGCACGAAATTGATCTACGTGGGCTTAGCCGCGGGAGCGGTGGCCACGCTCACAACGCTGGGAGTCAGTACGCTGGTTGGTCGGACCTTTGGCTGGTCCGGCGGCGGTTATGCGCCGCTCAACGAATTCGACGAATGGATTCAACAATCCTTGGTGGTTCGACAGTTGTTAGGTGCACTTTGGCATGGCGTCTGCGCCGTACTGGCGGGCGTGCTGATGACGGGGCTCCTCCCGTTCATTGAGAAGCTGTTCGACGTGCAAACCGACATCAGCCTGTTGGAACTTGGTGATGCCGCTCACCCGCTCCTGCAAGAACTCGTGCGGCGGGCACCCGGCACCTACAACCACTCGATCACCGTCGCATCGATCGCTGAGGCGGCTGCCGAGGCCATAGGCGCTCATGGTCTGCTGGTTCGCGTCGGCGCTTACTTTCACGACATCGGTAAGATTTTCAAACCCGACTACTTCGCGGAGAACCAGCGGGAATCCGGCAATCGGCATGAGTCGCTTGTGCCGGCGATGAGCACGCTGGTCATCGTTGCGCACGTCAAGGACGGCGCGGATCTGGCTCATCAGCACGGTCTGCCTCGCTCGATTATTGACTTCATCGAACAGCATCATGGTACGACGCTGGTCGAATACTTTTTTCACCAGGCCACGCTGCGGCAGGAAGACAACCCGGATGCCGTCGCGGTGGATGAAACCAGCTTCCGGTACCCGGGACCCAAGCCGCAGACGAAAGAAGCCGCGGTGCTAATGATGGCCGACGCCTCGGAAAGCGCCAGCCGGACGTTAGTCGATCCCGCACCTTCGCGCATTGAGCATCTTGTCCATGAGTTGGCGCTGAAAAGGCTGCTCGACGGTCAATTCGACGAATGTGGACTCACCTTGGAGGAACTGAACGATATCGAAGACAGCCTCGTTAAGTCCCTTACCGCCGTCTACCACTCCCGTGTGAAGTATCCAAACCAGCAAACTGCCTGATCGGCGGTGTGTTGCAGCCGACGGCATCCCATGATCTGCCGGGACGGCGCGAGGGGGTGTTGATCGCTTGCGAAGACGAACCACCCTCGGTACTCTCTACCCGCCATTCACCCATATTTTTTCGATTGAGTCGCCGTGTCGCAACAGATTCACGTTCACCGACTTCGCAACGGTCTGACGCTCGTGGTCGAGCCGATGATGTGGCTCGAATCGGCCGCGTTCGCACTGCTGGTTCCGGCAGGCTGTTCGCGCGATCCCGAGCCACGGTTGGGTTTGAGCAGCTTGACTTGCGAAATGGTGGAACGTGGAAGTGGTCGCCGAGATAGCCGGCAGTTTGTCGAAGATCTCGAACTCCTGGGGGTCGACAGCTCCTCCTCGGTGTCGAACGCCCACACCAGCTTCAGCGGCGCGATGCCCGCCGGCAATTTGTCCGCCACGTTAGCGATTTATGCTGACGTCATCCGGAATCCACACCTCCCGGCGGATCAGTTGGAAGACAGCCGGCTGGGATGCTTGCAGGAAGTCCGGGCCGTTGACGACGATTTGGCTCAGAAGCTCATGATTGAATTGCGGCAGCAGCGGTATGGCGATCCATTCGGACGCGCGAGCTATGGGACGGTGGCGACATTGGAACAGATCACGCTGGCCGATGTGAAGCGACACTTCTCCACGTTTTACCGTCCCGACAACGCGATCCTCAGTGTCGCGGGGAACGTCGACTGGCCGCGTTTGCGCGACGACGTGGATCAACTG
>CAZFLF010000037.1:0-15440 GCA_964519825.1 uncultured Pirellulaceae bacterium
CTCCGGTCGCTCGGTTTTCGATGCGCAGGATCTGTGCCAACTTTGAATGGTGGGGCGAATCGGCAATTATCGTTGGCGCTAGTGCACAGGGCCGCGCGATTTATCGTTTCCTGGCCAGGATGCGTCAGCGTGGATTGAAGCCGCTCGGAATCGTGGATCATCGGCCGAGCGATTACTGGAATGGAGACGACGGAGATCCAACGATTCCGTTTCTTGGAGTGACAAACGAGTTGGTCTCGATCTGCAGCGATCTGAAGTGTCACTGGGTAATTGCAGTTGTGGCGAATCGAACCCCTGAGGATCTGAAGCTGATTTTGAACCGAGGTAGTCTCATCCCCAACCTTGTAGTACTTAACAGCAATTTGATGATCCCTTCCTTGTGGGTGCAGCCATTTGATGGCGCCGGACTGGCTGGAGTTCACATTCGCGATCGCCTGCTTTTTCCCTCGCAGCGGGTGGCAAAGCGGTTGGCTGATGTCGTGCTGTCCGTGTTGCTGCTGGTGGCCGTCAGTCCGTTATTGTTGGCAATCGCCGTGTTGATTCGTTGGTACTCGCCTGGGCGGATATTCTATCGGCATAACGGCCGAATCGGACGAGCGGGCAAAGTCTTTGGTGCCCTTAAAATCCGCACGATGCTGATGGATTCGGCGCACGTTCTTGATGAATATCTGGCGAGCAATCCCGACGCCCGCGCGGAATGGAAACGAGATCAGAAATTAAAGTATGACCCGCGTGTAATACCGGGGATCGGGAGTTTCCTGCGGCGCACAAGTTTGGACGAGCTTCCTCAGCTGTGGAATGTGCTTATCGGTGACATGAGTCTCGTTGGGCCACGACCCATCGTGAGTTCTGAGATTGAAAAGTACAGCGAATCTTACCCATTGTATTTTCGAGTGCGTCCGGGACTTACAGGTCTTTGGCAGGTCTCAGGACGTAACAACACGACTTATGAGGACCGAGTGCGATTGGATTCCTACTATGTTCGCAATTGGTCACTGTGGTTGGATTATTTTATTCTCTTAAGAACGATTCGAACCGTGGTAATGCGAGAAGGCAGCTACTAGGATCCATTTCATCACAAAGTCCGAGAGAATTGTCAGATGAAGTTTAGTATTTTCGGGTTGGGATATGTGGGTTGCGTGACCGCTGGCTGTCTGTCTCGGGATGGGCATCAGGTGATTGGCGTTGACATCATCGAGTCCAAGGTGGAACTATTGGCGACGGGTACGCCCACGGTGGTGGAGCCGGGGCTTCAAGAATTGATTTGCGACGGTCAGCTGTCCGGGAGAATTACCGCGACAACCGATGCCAAAGCGGCGGTCCTCGCGACAGACGTATCGCTCATCTGCGTCGGAACTCCCAATACACCCGATGGCAATCTCGATCTGAGAGGGATCCGTGAGACGGCCCTCACCATTGGGAATGCGTTGCGGGAAAAGTCCCAACGCCACCTGGTCATTCTGCGGAGCACCGTCCCCCCGGGCACGTGCCAGCTCGTCATTCTGCCGGCCCTTCTGGAAGGGAGCGGACTTACGGAACACGATGTGGGGCTGGTGATTGTCCCCGAATTCCTGCGCGAGGGACGCGCCATCAAGGATTACTACGATCCACCGTTCGTGGTCGCCGGGAATAACACCGGAGAGCCCGGTCCGGATGCAACGATCGTGGCCGGTATGTTCCAGGGGATTGTGCAGACCGTGCAGTGGGTGCATTTTCGTGAGGCGGAAATGGTCAAGTCCCTGTGTAATGTGTTTCATGCACTCAAGGTTGCATTCGCCAACGAAGTGGGCGCTCTTTGCGAGAGTCTCTCGCTGGATGGGCACGCAATCATGCAGCATTTGGTGCAGGATCGGAAATTGAATATCTCGCCGGCCTATCTTCGACCGGGACTCCCGTTTGGTGGGTCCTGCCTCCCGAAAGACCTGAGGATGGTCCTCAGCCTCGGGCGTGAATCGCTGTTAGATCTCCCGTTGTTGAGAGGGGTCCTGGAGAGCAACCAGGCCCATATTTCCCGAGCTGTCGCCGCAGTCACGGCTGTCGGTCGCCGCCGGATCGGACTCGACGGTCTGTCGTTTAAAGCCGGCACGGATGATCTTCGTGAAAGTCCCATGGTGCTGATAGCCGAACATCTGATCGGCAAAGGTTACGATCTGCGGATTTATGATCCGGACGTCCATGTCGCGCGATTGATCCAAGCCAATCGCAAGTACATGGAAGCTCACATTCCCCACTTGGAATCGCGGTTGGTCAGTTCGCCCGACGACTTACTTGAACATTCGGAGTTGATTGTGTTGACCCGAGACCGCAGTGCCGTGCGCGATCTGGTGGATGCTTCCGTTAAGCCGTTCGAAGTGGTCGACCTAACGGGACTCTCCCGCACGGATTTCGGCCAGAGGTCGACTGCGGAACAGGTTGCACCTTTTGCCGGTGCTTCAGATTCGAAGGCGAAAGTAACCGAAAAACTGCCCGTTGGGGCGGCGAGTTGAAGGGAAAGTGCCCGCCTGCACCATCAGCGCTCGTCTTCGTAGGATCCGTGATGAATCGCTGCTCACGCTGTCACGGATTCTATAAGAAGCCTACGGGGAATGCGCGACGGATTGCGCACTTCCAGCATAGATTGAGACAGGCAATCATCATGTCGAAGTTGGATAGGAATGCAGAGTGCATCGGGGAAAAACTGAATGTTCTCCTAATCAGTCATCGATTCCCCTGGCCTTGGACTCGTGGGGATACGTTAACCGTCGCCAAAATGGCCCAGTACTTTGGCTCGCGGCACAATCTCGATTTGTTGTGCGGCCAGCCGGCTGATCCTGAGGGTGCCGAGTGGCTCAAGCCGTACGTGCGCGACTTGGTCTGCACGAAATTCTCGGTGATCGCCGCTATGGCGCGGACCTGTGCGGCGGTCACGGAAACCAGACCGTTTCAACTTGCGTGGTGCTCTTCTAGGGCGTTGAAGCGGGCGGCACATTCCTTGAATTCCAAGCGGAAGTACGATGTAGTCATTGCTTATTACATTCGAACCGCAGAGGCCGCCACGCAATTAGTTGGGCCGAAGAAAGTTGTTGCGATGCAGCTCTCTTTGGCCCTGCAATGGCAACGGGCAGCCCAGCATACGAAGGGCTTATTTTCACGAATGCTGAAGCAGTTGGAAGCTGACCGATTGACGCGTTATGAAAGCGAGATGTTTACCCAATTTGACCGTTGCCTGTTGATTTCCAAGCACGATCTGACGGGCATCCCCGGGGCGCGCGAAGATCGCGTCATTTACAACCCGCACGGGGTTGATATCGCGCAATACTGCCCCAATCCGGCAGTCGCTAAAGAACCGGGCCTGATCATTTTTTCAGGAAACATGGCATTTCACCCGAACGAAGATGCGGTCCGTTACTTCGTTGAAGAGATCTTTCCGCAAATCCTTAAGGCCGTTCCCGAGGCGAGATTCATGATCGTCGGCAAGAGCCCAGGTTCGAAAGTGCAATCGCTCGCCAAGCACCCGCGCGTCGAAGTGACGGGAACCGTGCCGCGAATCGAGGATTATCTGGACCGAGCGGAAATCGGGGTCGACCCGCTTCGCATCGGCGGAGGTCTGCAGAACAAGGTGCTGGAAGGGATGAGCATGGGAATCCCGATGGTTGTTTCCCGCATCGCGAACGAGGGAATTGGAGCGCAACACGGCACGGGCCTGTTTGTCGCCGATCATCCCGCCGCGTTCGCAGAGCACACGATTCGGCTGCTCCGCGATGGCGCGCTGCGCTCGACTATGAGCGCCGCCGCCCGTGAGTTCATCGTTCGCGAATGGACGTGGGATCATCACTTCCAACGGCTGGAAATGGCCCTGCTGGAACTGTCTAGCACGAATGGGCAGACGCCAGCCCAGGCCCACTGAACGGAATACTTTTCATGCTTGAGTTTCTTACTAGCCTTGCCGGTGCGACTGTCCTGTGCCTATCGACATGGCTGTGCTATCGTCGTCGACGATCACTTCTGGGACCAGAAGTGGTCCTGGGCATTTCTTGGATCATGTACCTATTGCTCACGGCGTTTGTGGGAATTGGTTACTATGTCTCGCCAATCTCAATCAGTGTCCTCGTCGCGGGGATCCTCGCATTTCAGTTCAGTGCTTCTCTCGTCCGCATGGAAAAAGCAGATGATGAATCCCACAAAAACGCTTCACTGCTACTCCCGCGCCTTTGTTTGATCATTGGCGTAATTTGTGGCTTGATTGGATTGCAGCGTCACCTGGCATCAGGCGGCATTACCTTGTCGGAGTATGGCGCAGCAGACTTCACCGAAACCGCAGCCCGCGTTGCGGCAAAACAATATGCGCGCGACGGTGAGCGCCTTGGCGGGACCATTGTGAGCAAACTGTTAACGTCGCTTATGCTTGCTTCCTCGTACATTGGTGGAATGTATCGCATTACGAGCCCCGGACGCCGTCACAACAACTGGTTGGCGTTGCTGCTCGGCGTTGGACTGTTAAGTACCGCGATGACAACCACTCGTTCAGCGTTCTTCATGGTATTACTCAACTACCTGTGCGGTTGCGCGGCAGGTGCCGTTTTTTGTCGCGTCGACGGTCATCTACGCGCATCGCGGACCGTCACAATCGCTTTGCTGTTCAGTCCACTCTTAGTGGCGGTACTCGTGATCCCTGCATTGATTCGCTGGCGGTCCGACACCGCAGAAATGGGAGAGGCAGTAGACAAGCTACGAATCTGGGGCGGCGGATACATATCCGCCTTTTGTGTATGGTATGACGATTACTACGCTGTCCGTCCCGAAGCGTATCGTAATGCCATGCTGTTGCCGTGTCAGGTTCAACTCGGGCTAAGCGACACGTCCTCGGTTGAGGAACTGACGGAACCATACTCTCTGGGCTATCGCTCGCATCAATCGAACGCTGCCACGATCTTTAAGGCGTTGATCGGTCAGTTTGGAACCATGGGAGCGATCGTGGTCATGGGTATCATGGGCTTTGTTTCCGCAATCACCTACAAAGCAAGTCGGTGTGGCAATGTTTTGGCAGCGGGTATCTTGAGCGTCATCTACGCCATTGTGTTATTTAGCGGCAACGGATTCTTCTTCCATATCGGACGTCGAACGTTTCCAGCGGTTGTGTTTATCGCCTATTGCATTATTGGCTTACGCGGTTCGGCGCAAGGAGAGCGAGGGCAGGTGAATTCATGGTGGACCAGCATTCTGCGTTTCAAGTTTGTCGGTGGCTTACCTGAACACCGCTGAAATTGACGCAAACAACCACGCCGCAAACAAGCTCGCAGCACGACTACCTCAGAATCACTCGCACGAGTGCTTATAATGGAACATTGGATCAAGCGTATTCTGCAGAAAGTGCTGGGATTTGATAACTATCTGTTTGTCTTTTCTATTTTTTCCATCTACCGGCTGCGCTGCGGCTTACTTGAAAGAGGCTTTCTCCAATTCGTGAAGCTGATACCTGACAATGGCATAATTCTTGATCTTGGTGCCAATATTGGAATTATGACCACCTACATGGCAACATATCGATCCAATGCAAAGGTATTTTCGTTTGAACCGATACCGCAAAACATTGCGACATTGAAACGGATTATTAAGTTGTTTGATCTAAAGAATGTTGAGATATTTGGAGTGGCTCTGGGTGATAGTAATGGGGAAGTGAGAATGGTAATGCCTGTGATTAATGATGTACGAATGCAAGGTCTATGCCATGTGGCAAATGATACAACTGGCGTGGATGATGGCATGTTGTATTCGGTTCCGCTGAAAAGACTAGACGATATGCCAGAGCTGAACACGATTGGCATGAAGATTAGTGCCATTAAAATTGATGTAGAAAACTTTGAATATTGTGTATTAAGTGGCGCGAAGAATCTGCTAACAAGGCACCGGCCCGTCATTTACTCTGAACTATGGGAGAATGAAGTCAGGACCAAGACCATTAGTATGTTAAGTGACATTGGTTATGAAGTAAGAATTGCCGAGGGCGATAAATTGGTTCCGTACACTAGTCAAAAAGGGATAAACTTTGTGTTCTTGCCGAAGCAGAATTAAGGTCTGGGTTGTTGAGGACTGCGCAGATAATGGAACATACGTGCCTTGGACCGCAAAACTTCTTGGAACTGAATAAATCGCGAATAGCGGCAAGCCAAACTACGAGGAATGTTGTGGTCATGTTCAGTAAGCTTCGGCGCGACGTCGAACGGGTCTACCACGTTACGGGGCCGTTGAAATGGGTACAGGTGGTCGCTTACGTCTACCGCAAGATTCGGCCGATGACGTTTCCTGCGCGGGCCTTGAACCTTGCGGCCGATCAGACCCGCTGGCGCGCGGGAGTCATTTATCGCCCACCTTTTCTTTGGGGGCCGCACGCCAACCAGTCATCCAGCGAGTTACTGCTGGGACGCTTTACGCTGCTGGGTCAGACGGTTGACTTAGGCTTGCCTGGTGCGAACGGATCGGCGGACATTCGCTGGTGGGCTGAGGGAGTCGCGAATCACTGGCAGAAGATGCTGCATTCGTTCGATTGGCTCGGCGATCTGCCGGCAGAAGACGGCCGACGGCTAATCGCTGCTTATTGCCGCGAGGTGATTCTGCCGCGGAAGCGCATGCCCGAGCAACCGTGGACCACGGCGTTTCGGCTTCAATCGGTGATTCGATACCACGCCGAGCATGGGCTCGGCCAGTCTGTCGCAAGGCACGTCGCCCGATGGGCCAACCTGTTGTCGCTCAATCTCGAGTACCGGTTGATGGGCAATCATCTCCTTAAAGATGCCATTGGCCTGTCGCTCGCGGGTCGATTTCTCGAAGGACCTTGCGCGGATCAGTGGCGCAACACGGGAGACAATTTGATCGACATTCTCCTGCGCGAACAGATCGGCGATGACGGCGGACACGACGAACTGACGCCGATGTACCACTCCTTGATTCTTTACGATCTGCTTGACCTCTTGTCGATTGTTGAAGATTCTGACCCATTGCGAGAAGTGCTGGTTCACTCGTGCCAGCGGATGTCGACGTTTCTCGTTGGGACGACACATCCCGACGGTGAAATTGTTAATCTGAATGACAGCGGTCTTGGCGTCGCCCCTCCGCCGGCGGCATTGCTCGCCAAGTCCGTCACCCTTGGTGCCGCGCCGGAGTCCGTCAAACCTGGGATCCGCTGGTATCCGAACTTTGGTGTCGCCGTGCTCGAACGGGGCAGCTGGTGGACGATTGTGGACGCCGGGCAACCGTGTGCTCCGCATCTAGCCGGTCATGGCCATGCGGATACGCTTACAATCGAGGCCTCGGTCGCGGGACAGCGATTCCTGGTCGACACTGGTGTGTCGAGTTACGAAGACTTGCGTGTGCGTAGTCGCGAACGAGGGACTGCGGCACACAACACTGCGTCGATCGGTAATTGCAATTCGTCCGACGTCTACGGCCTTTACCGCATCGGTCGCCGCGCGAGGGTGTTGTTCACCGCGGGGAGCGTTTCGACTGATGGCCCGTGGTTTATGGCCAGTCATGATGGCTTCACGAGATTGCCCGGTCATCCCGTTCATTCCCGACGTATCGACCTGCGATCGGACTATGAACTGACGATTCAAGACCGAATGGCCTCGCGAGGGGAGCAGCCATGGCGTCTGAATTGGCACATTGCGCCGAATTGGCAAGTGGAACAGACCAGTTCGGCAGACGGGCGACGCCTCAGGCTCCACGGTCCCGACGGAATCGTGATTCAAGCGGATTGTTCCCACGGTATGTTCCAATGTGACGAGACATATGTGCATCTACGCTTCGGTTGTCCGGAGCGAACCAACGTGATTCGCTGCCACGACTTACCAGTCAACGCCGAGGTGACGACGAAATTCACAATTGCACGGTGACTGATAAATCCAATTCACAAATTACACTAGAACTCATATTCCATCCCGAACTGCGGTGCGTTGAGACCCTGATTTGTCGATCGAACTAATCCGTCGGCAATTCGGAGTTGAAACTTTTCCGAGGGGGTGTGGAATGGGAGCGGATAGGCCAAATTGATTGGGGCATCTATCCCGAGAACCCTAGTCGCGACCGATTGCTCTCTGGAGACCGCCATGAACATCCTTGTCCTGAATCATCACCATGTCGGCGATGTGATTTGCACGACGAGTCTCGTGCTCGGAATTCGTGCCAAGTGGCCCGAAGCCCGGCTAGCGATGTTTGTGAGGAATCGTTCGATCTGCGAGATTTTTCCGCCGGACGTCATCGATCAGTACTACTTTTACTCGAAGAAGAAATGGCATGTCGCGGGGCTGATGCGCGAGATGTCTCATCCGCGGCCTGATCTATTGGTTTGCACGACCGAATTGAGCCGCAGTTGGTTTGTCGCCGCCTTGTGCGCATTTTCGAGGGCTCAGCATATCGTTGCCGAGGACACAATTCGATTTGCGTTCCAGCGCTGCACGCGCGTGCCGTTTCAACCCTCACTGAACAAGTTCGAGTCGAATCGCGAGATCGCCAAGGCGCTGGAAGTGACACTGCCGTATGATCGTCCTTACGTGTACGTTGACCCGGCGGTATTGAAGGCGACAGAATCGATGTTGCCGCCGCCGGGAGGCGAGGAGTGGGACCAACGGCGGATCGCAATTGCGCCTGGCTACCACTCGATGCCTGCCAAAGCGTGGCCGTCGGATCGATTTGCGGCGCTCATTGACTGCATTCTCGACGCCGGCTGGGGACGTCCCGTACTAATGGGTAGTCCGCAGGAACGGCCGCTTGGCGATTCGATTCAGAACCGTTTGAAGTCGCCCCATCGCGAGCGCTGTCTGTCGGCAGTCGGAGTGCCATTGGCCGAGTGCGCCGCGATGGTTAGTCGATGTGATTTGCTCGTCTCGAATGACAGCGGCTTGGCTCATATGGCCAGCGCATTGAGGGTTCCCGTGATCGGGTTGTTTGGACCGACGGCGCCGGAGCGGAGTGGACCGTATTTGGCCGATAAGGTCATTTCCATGAAGCTGCCATGCTCTCCCTGTTATCCGCGACTTTTGAATGGCTGCGGCAATCCCATTTGCATGACCGAGATGCCGGTGGCGAAGGTATTCGCCGCGGTCGAAGAGCTGAACGCGACCATTCTTTCGGGTCGGTCGACCACCGAGCCAACGGCTCACAATTCATGACCGTTGCACGCAATTACCTGTCGGCGGTCCTGATCTCCGCGGTCAACGTGGGTGTGGCGTCACTGCGCGTGATTGTGTTCGGCAACGTTTACGGAGCGACGGCTGCGACCGATGCGTTTTTCAATGCGTATCTATTGTTTCGCATGTTCCTGGAGGATGTACCGAGCCTGCTACTGCCTTCGCTTGTGCCGGCGTACCTAAAGCAACTCAAGTCGGGCCCGGTTGATCAGACGCAGCGATTGCTCCGCCATTGGGGCTGGACTCGCGGCGGGCAGATTGCCCTGCTTGTCGCAGCATTGTGTGGCGTTTCACCGTGGCTACTGCGTTGGACTACCGCTGGATTTTCCCAGCAGGCCGCTGTTCTGGCCGGATGGCTGTCTCTTGTCACACTGATGACCAGCCCCATCCTATTCCTTTCCTGTCTACTGCGCGTACATCTTGAAAGCCGGAAGCAATTTGTTGCTTCCGGATCGTTTCGCGCTCTGCTGATGCTGGTGTCGACGATTGGCATGGCGCTGGCGCCCTGGCTCGGCATTTGGGCGGCGATGTGGGGACTCGTCGCCGGTGCGCTCGGCGGCCTGATTTGGCTTTGGCTGGCTTATCGTCGTGATCTGCGTCAACTTGTGACTGCCGAATCCACACACATCGAGGTTGCGACGACATGTTCCGGCGCGGCGGACACGGCACGCTGGTCGCTCCTGTGGATTCTCAGTTCCGTGCTGCTGCAGCGCGCTGCGTCGGTAGTTGACCTGCACTTTGGCGGCATGATCGAACCGGGGGCGATCACCATGTTCAATCAAATTGGCATGTTGATCTCGTTGCCGGTAATGATTCTCGTTCAATCGCTCAGCACCGTATTGGTCCCTCGAGCCGCAGAATTGCAGACCTCGGGTGATTGGACTGGCCTACGGACAGTGCTGTGGCGAGTCTGCTTGGGTGTCGGCGGAGTCTCGGCGCTCGCGGCTTTGCTACTGGCAGCGCTGGCCGAACCGATCGTCCGATTGCTCTTCTCGCATGGCGCCTTTGATGAGCGACAGTTGGGCGAGATGACTTTGCTGTTGCGATTTTACACAATATGTATCGTGCCGCTTTCGCTTCACTATGCGTGTATCGGCCTGACCGCTTCGATCGGCGCCGCTAGGACATTGGTCATGATTGCTCTGGTGGCATTGATTGTCCGCTATGTCTTCCTCGCCAGCCGAGTTGAGAGGTTGTCGCTCAACGATCTGGTCGTCGGCCATGCCTCGTATCTCGGTATCTGGGTGCTGGGATTATTGTTGTATCTGGCGTTACGCATGCGCGGCGAGAGTCGCGCTCAAGTCAATCGACTAGCATGGGTGAAAGAGCCTTCGGGAGCTCACACGTAGGATGAACGCAATTCATTTTTATCGCGTAAGCAACTGGCTTTATCGCCATCGGGTTCCCCTTTTGCCCCGGTGTTTTCGGCTGTTGATCTTCCTCTTATACAATTCGGATATCTTCGCGCAGACCAAGATCGGCCGGCGAACACGATTTGCGCATGGCGGCATTGGTGTGCTCATTCACCCCGAAGCGGTCCTCGGCGACAACGTAATGATCGGGCCGCATGTCGTGATCGGCGGAAACTTTCGGCCCGGGGCACCGGTGATCGGCAACAATGTCTGGATCGCCCCCGGAGCGAAGATCCTTGGCCCCATTACTGTTGGTTCAAATGTCATCATCGGTGCGAATGCGGTTGTGCTTCACGACGTCCCGGACAATAGCGTCGCAGCCGGTATCCCGGCACGAGTGATTCGCGATGTGACTGCTGAGGAATTGAGCCTGATTGCGTGAAATGGCATACGCATCAATAAATACGGTTCCTCCGCAGAATCTGTGGGTGACTTGAAAGCGGAAGGAAAAGAGGACTGAAGACTAGCGCGATACTCAAGGAGGCAAGTGGCGAGCACATTGTTGGCATCGATGACGATGCCACCTACGAGCAGCCAAGACACCTTGTTCGCTTTCCTTTGTGTAAGCCCGACACCACGACAACCTTCGGCTCAAGAGACCGAGTCGACAGGATGACGCTCCCGTTCTTTCCGGCCGCAGAGGCCGCTTGCGGTACCGACACTCCACAGATACCAAAAGCCGAAGTCATGGGGCATCCAGACGGTCAGGAGCACGAGCATGGTGGCCAGCAGTGTGCCGGCCATGCCAGCGAAGAAAACGAGCCCGTGTACCTGAGGCAGCCAGCCCATCTGCATATACTTGGCAATGGCGGCAATACCCAAGCACACAAAGCACGTGAGCCCCAAATAACCGAATCTTAAAGTTATTAGGATGTAGGCGTTATCGACGGTCCAAAGGCGTTTCAGCGTTTCTACATGCTGCTGTCCGATCGGCACACGTGGGGGAAATCCCGTGGTTCGTTCCGTACCAAATCCAAACCACCCGGCTCGCCGCATGGCGAGACCGTAAACGTCGAAGAAGTAGACTCTTTGCAGCGCGCTCGAAGCCTGGCGTTTTTCCCCGTCAATGATGAACGTGGGGCGAAATTTCTCCAGGACTGTTTGCTCACCACCCATGAGGTGGATTACGTACAGGACGGACTGCCAAGCAATCAAGCCGCCGAACAACCCGGCTGCGGCAACCCCGAAAAGCCATTTGCGATAATGCGGTTTCGCAAGCATTGCAGCGACGTATACGACAACGCCGACCGCTAATTGCGGAGCGCGGGAAATGGTAAAGAACACTCCAGCGCCTGCGAACCAGGGCGTCCATCGCCACCACCGCTGTCCCTGACCACGTCGGGTCCGCGCGGCTGCGTACAGTGTCCAGGGAAATAATAGGACCTGAAGTGCCCCGAAGTAAATCGGATGCATCGTCGGACCAAAAGAACGCTTTAGCCCCAGCCGTGATGCCTCTCGCGGGAACTGATCGACTGGCCGATTGCCGAATGCCAGTTCTTCAACGTTCACTCGTGTGACGGATTCGATCGTCGATATGGCGGCGAGGAAAACACTGACTGCGACGACGAACGGTAAGAGGCCGTGCACGTCGTCAATGCTCTGCAAAGCCATGCGGCCAGCAAGATACGGGAGTGCCCACTCACCGTAGGCGCGGAGGGGTACGGTCCAGCTAAACCCGTCGTTCGTCCAGTCGGACGTAATGTGGACAGCCAGCAGCATCAAGCCAAAAAAGTCCACAATGTTCAGGCGCAGGTTGAACGTCGCTTGAGGATGCAGACAGTACACGATCAAGCCAACGACGGCCGCGGCGACACGCATATGGATCGGCAGGCCAGCCACCTGCCAGACCATCCAAGTCGGGACCAGCAACGAAAGGACGACTACCACTCCCAGGGCACGACCGGGACCTGCCGACCACGCCTGCCAGAACAGGATGGCAACCAGAATCAAGAAGCAAGCCAGCCACATGACTTAATGATTGCCCAATCAGAGTGTTTGGATTTGCCTCGGGGGCGTGACAACTCGCAACGTAGTCACGTCACAGCTCGGAGAGAAGGAGTCCAAAGCGAGAATACGACGCAGAGCTCGAGGAAGCAAGCAGCTTCGTGTGGAAGTGACCGCCTGCGGCTTTACTCGCAAATCTGCGCGACATACGATGGCCGGCGAATCGTCTGGTAGTACAGAAAATACCCATTTCCAAATCTTCGCTTGAAGGAACGTTTTGATGCACCGAACCCTTTCCACGTTCGTCATGATCCTTGTTGTCGGTTTAGGCTGCACGATGGCCAGCAGCGTCGCGTTTTCCGCTGACGAATACACGTACGATTTGGTCCATTCTTCGGTCAGCTTCAAAGCCCGGCATCTGGATATCAGCTGGATCCACGGAAGGTTTAATCAGGTGGACGGGAAGTTCTCATTGGATCGGCAAGACCCCAGCAAATCCACATTCCAGCTGTCGATCAAAACCGACAGTGTGGATACGGCGAATCAGGCACGCGATGAGCACCTGCGGCAGCCGGACTACTTTGATACGAAGCAGTTCCCAACTATCGAATTCAAAAGCAGTGCCGTGAAGGCGATCCCTGGAGGTTACGAATTGACTGGTGACTTTACGATGCACGGCAAAACCAAGCAGATTACTTTCGCATTGATGGGGGGCAAGGAGATCGAATTCAAGGGGGTCAAGCGAGTCGGGTTCTCCACCGAGCTGAAGCTCAAACGGAGCGATTTCGGTTTTGACAAGAGCGCCATCGGACCGATCGGTGACGAGGCAATCATCCTGATCGATTGTGAAGGGACGCGAAAATAGCGCATGCCCGATCCGCTGATGTATCTGCAGGCGATGAGTGCCTCGCTGGTCGCCAGCGCCATCGGCGCGCTGGTGATCAGTTGGGTTCTTTCGCGGGCGAATTCGAGCAATCGGCGGATCGCGAGCATTCTCGGGATGGGATTTGGTCTTGCGATCGGATTCCTCCTATTGCGGTTTCGATTAGTCTGGCCACCCGCCAACGGCCTCGACCGGTTCCTGACCATCATTCTCCCCGCCGCGTTTGTCATTGAAATCACAGCAGCCAGTTTGCGAGTCGCTCCTGGTCTCTCACGATTCATGCGAATTGTTCTGATTGCGACGAGCGGACGAATTCTTTTGCATGGCTCGATCTACCTAAGCCCTTCTGAAAGCGAATGGACGCGATGGCAACTGGCCGTTGTCCTGGTGCTGAATGCCGCTTTGCTGGCGTCTGTGTGGAAGCTGATGGTGTGGTTGTCCGAGCGCTCCGCCGATGCTTCCATTCCACTCTCCATCGCCATGACGATACTGTCCGCGGGAGTCCTGGTGATGCTGGCGGGGTACTTGAAGGGAGGAGCCGCAGCGTTTCCTCTGGCGGCCGCGTTTCTGGGAAGCGCAGTGGCATCCCTTTGGTTTTGTCATGGTGCGGACCTGCGTGGTGCCATTGGAATCGGCATCATGGGACTCTTTAGCGTCCTCTTTATCGGGCGATTTTTCGGCGGACTCACGACCGGCACCGCAGTCATCGTGTTGTTGGCGCCGTTGTTGTGCTGGGTGACCGAGCTCCCTGGTCTGCGTCAGCGAAAGCCGTGGCAGATTCTGGCGTTTCGTCTGGTGTTGGTGGCCATTCCGCTGTTCGTAGTGCTGGCAAATGCCAAGTCTGATTTTGATCGCGAAATGGGCCCACTGCTGACGCGTTGGCTCCGAGAGATGGAGTACGGCAGCTGGGTTCACGCTGCTGATGTTTGCGCAATGACTAATTCCTAAGGCTTTAGTCATTAGTCATTCCTTGGCTGCGGAGTGCCGCGCTCGAGAGTTAGAGCGCGGTCTGTTGTGCCGGCGAAATGGGTCGGGCTAGTGTGCAGAGCAGAAGTCCAAGCGCCGACGCGGTACATTACATGTCGCCGAGCAGTGTTTCTTCCGATGCTCAGCAATCCGCGAACATCAGCGTGGGGTGGACCATGAACCCGAGCAATGATACCGGTCGGCGGGATGAGAGTGAGGTGAGTCTCAACGTGCCAGCCGAGGCGAGTTACCGGGCGCTCGTGGATGGATTGCCTCTCTGCGTCGTCCTGAAAGACCTCGCTGGCCGTCTCACGTTCGCCAACCGCCGCTACTTGGAATTGCAAAAGACCTGTCTCAACGAACTCGTCGGCAAGACTGACCACGATTTGTTTCCCAAGGAGATGGCCGACAAGTTCGTTCGCGATGACCAAGAGATCCTCCGGACTGGGACGGTGCAGCACGATCTGGAGGAGCTCCAGACTGCCAGCGGAGAACCCTGTTGGATTGAGCGTATCCAAGGACCACTGCGTGACTCAGACGGTAAGATCACTGGCATCCAAATCCTGTATTGGGATGTCACTCGACGCCAAGAGGCGGAAAAAAATCTAGCGCAAGAGAGGTATTTACTGCACACGCTCTTGGACAACATCCCGGACTCCATTTACTTCAAGGATCGGGAAAGCCGTTTTCTGCGTGTCAGTCGCAGTCTCGCCAATAAGTTCGGCCTGGACGATCCGAGCGACGTGATCAACAAGACCGATGCAGACATCTTTACTAAAGAGCATGCTCAACAGGCCCGGCAGGACGAAGTCGAGATCATGGAATCGGGCCGGCCGGTTGTAGCCCGGGCCGAAAAGGAAACGTGGCCCGATCGGGAAGACACCTGGTGTTCAACTACCAAAATGCCATTGCGGGAGGACAGCGGGAACATTCTTGGCACATTCGGAATCTCTCGGGACATTACGGAGTTGGTGCGCGCCGAAGCCGAACTCCGGCAGGCCCGCGATACGGCCAATGCCGCCAATCGCGCGAAGAGCGAATTCGTGGCCAATATGAGCCACGAAATTCGCACGC
>CAZFLF010000038.1:0-15439 GCA_964519825.1 uncultured Pirellulaceae bacterium
GCGGAGCGCCGCACCACACTGCCACAGCGCACGCCTGCGGCTTGCGGTTAAACGAGGCAATCTCAACCGTCGGAAGTATACAATGCCGCCAACGTACCGCCGTACGGAGGTCAAAGTCGATGTTCGTGGATACGAATTGTCCGGGATGCCAGCGCAAGCTGCGGGTGGCTGTCGAGCATGCTGGCAGGCCTGCCCGCTGCCCGATATGCAATGCCATCTACACGGTGCCGGCGGCTGCGGTTTCCGTCGAGCCCAGCGATCCAACAGATAAGTGGCGATTGAAGACGCCTGAGGGTCATGAGTATGGGCCGGTGACGCGCGTGGCCTTGGACGGTTGGGTCGCCGAAGGTCGCGTGAGCGGGGACTGCCAATTATTGTGCGAGACGGAGGGTGTTTGGCATGGCGCGGAACAGGTTTACGCGGCATTGCGGCCCGCACCAGTCGGAGTCGCGACCACCATGTGGCACAACGCGCCGGTGCAAAACAATACTGCATCCGCAGCCGCTTCGCTTCCGGTCAGCGGACGTGGGCACGTGATTAACTCCGATCGGGGTGGAATCGTGCTGGCGTTAGGAATTCTCAGTTGGGCGGTGGGATGCCCGATCTTTGGCGTCATGGCCTGGGTGATGGGGAACAACGATCTACGTGAAATGCGCCAAGGTACGATGGACATGCGGGGGCAGGGCCTGACTCAAGCCGGCCTTGTGATTGGCATGCTGCATGTCCTCCTAGCAATCGCCGCACTGTTTGTTGGTGTGTTTTGTCTATTAGTTTGGGGCGTCTTCAGGTAACGAGGGTTGGCATGACTGATTCCCATCGACTGCAACCGGGCAAAAAGGTGCGTATTAAGAAAATCCCCACGAAGGCCGTAGACTTTCGGGGCGATCGTATCGCTGCGGAGCAAGAGTTCGCAGAGCTGCGCGAGGAGTTCATCGAGCTGCAATTCCGCTTGTACGCTGAAGGACGTCGAAAGTTGCTGATCGTGTTCCAAGCGATGGACGCCGGCGGCAAAGACGGAGCGATTCGCCATGTGTTCAAAGGGGTCAACCCGCAGGGAGTCCATGTTACCTCGTTCAAAGTTCCCTCTACCGAGGAACTCGCCCATGACTTCCTGTGGCGCATTCACAAAGCGGTCCCGGGAGCAGGTGTGATCGGAATCTTCAACCGGTCACATTACGAGGATGTATTGGTTGTGCGCGTCGAAAAGCTCGTCCCGGAGAAAGTGTGGCGGCAGCGGTACGACATGATTAACGACTTTGAGCGATATCTGACCGAAACGGGTACGACCATCTTGAAGTTTTTCCTGCACATCTCGCCAGACGAGCAAAAGAAGCGTTTCCAGGAACGTCTGGCCGATCCGAAAAAACAGTGGAAGTTTTCCGTCGAGGACCTCGAAAAGCGAACGCAATGGAATGATTACATGGCCGCCTACCAAGATGTGCTCGAACGTTGCACGACCGATTACTCGCCGTGGCACGTCATTCCCGCCGATCAAAAGTGGTATCGCAACCTGGCGATTGTGCGCACAATCGTCGACACGCTGCAGGACATGAAATTGGAATTGCCTAAACCACCAGCAAACTTGAAACAATTACGGATCGAGTAGGAACCGGCGATGACGACGCTGAATGATCGATTGCAAGCCTCATTGCAGAAGCTGCGCGATGAAGGGACCTACAAAGTTCTACGGCACTTGACGCAGCCAATGGGTCCGCTCACGCACATCGAAGGAATCGGCGAAGTCCTGGTGTTTTGTTCGAACAACTACCTCGGCCTCGCCAATCATCCGGAGGTGGTCGAAGCCGGAATCGCCGGGTTACGGAAATACGGCGCGGGAACCGCCAGCGTCCGGTTTATTTGCGGCACGTTTGCTTGTCATCGCGAGCTGGAAAGCCAGATCGCCAACTTCCTCGGCACCGAGGCGGCGTTGACCTATGTCAGTTGCTGGAATGCCAATGAAGGACTGCTTTCCAACCTCGTGCAGGAAGGCGATGCGATTGTGTCGGACGAACTGAATCATGCCAGCATTATCGACGCCGCGCGCTTGGCCCGTCAGGCTGTTCGCAAGGTCTTTCGCCACAGCGATTTGATGTCGCTGGAGTCAACGTTATCGGAAGTACGAAACTCCGCGGTGAAAATCGTGGTAACCGATGGCGTATTTAGTATGGAAGGTGACGTAGCCAAGTTACCCGAGTTGATTACAACCTGCCGCCGGCATAACGCAACGCTGGTTGTCGACGATTCACACGGAGTGGGAGTGCTGGGCCGATGTGGTCGCGGGGTACACGAACATTTCGAGTTGCCGGGCCGAGCGCCTGCCGGCGTCGATATCTTGACTGGAACCCTGGGTAAATCACTCGGAGGAGCGGCGGGAGGATATGTCGGCGGCCCGCGCGAAGTCATCGATTACCTTGTACAGCGCAGCCGACCGCAACTCTTCTCGAACGCCTTGCCGCCAACCGTCGCCTTCAGCGCCGCCAAATCGCTCGAAATTCTGACACGTGAACCGGAGCGAGTCACCCGGCTCCACGCCAACGTAGCGCGCATGCGGTTCGGATTGCGGTCGCTGGGCTTTGAAGTATTGGAGTCATCCACGGGGATTCTGCCAATTATCATCGGCGACACGGCCGAAGCGATTCGCCTTTCGAACCAACTACTGACACTGGGCGTGTTCGTCATTGGCTTTGGGTTCCCCGTCGTGCCGGAAGGGGCGGCTCGCCTGCGCGTGCAGATGTCCGCCGCCCACACGGACGAGCACATCGACCGAGCTCTGGCGGCATTCGCCAAGTTGCGCCAATAGCCATTGCGACTCGGTTCGTTCCGCTTGGGCGACTACAATCCGAGACTTCCCGGAACAGTCTCTGGGTTGCACCGATTAGCTTGCCGTTGCGAAAACTCCTGCCGAAATCCGCCGTGGCTGACCACTACCTGCCGACCGTGAAGCCTCTCCATTCAGCAGACCCACTCGCTAGCCGCGTGTTTGTCGCCGTTGAAATTGCATTAATTGTGCTCCTGTTCTTCGTTTTGGCCGGAACACCTCCCCCGGACGTCAATGAGGCACATTATCTGGCCAAGGCCAAACACTATTGGAATCCGCAATGGTGTTCCGGCGATCTGTTTTTGGAATCCGCGGATGCTCATTTAACATTCTATTGGACATTTGGTTGGCTGACGCGATTCGCATCCTTGACCACAGTCGCGTGGGTCGGCAGGTTTCTCACTTGGGGGCTGTTGGCCTGGGGATGGCAGAGACTGAGCAACGCAGTAGCGCCTGGCAAGCTGTACGCTGTCCTTTCCGCGGCAGTCTTTGCGGCACTGATCCGCTGGGGTCACATGGCGGGCGAGTGGATTATCGGAGGTGTCGAGGCCAAGGGATTCGCGTACGTGCTATTGTTGTTCGCACTCGAATCACTGACCCGCGAGCGCTGGCGACGAGCCTGCGTGTTGTGTGGTGCTGCCGCAGCGTTTCATGTTTTAGTCGGCGGATGGGGACTGGTGGCCCTGGGGATCGCGTGGGTACTCAGCAAACGAACGCAACGGCCATCGCTCCATACGCTCTGGCCGGCTGTTGCGCTGGCAGTCGTCTTGGCGCTGCCCGGACTCGTCCCCGGCTTGGCGCTGAACTGGTCGGCCGACGCGGCAACCGTTCGCGAAGCGAACCGGATTTATGTCTTCGAGCGTCTGTCGCACCACCTGGTCTTTCACGAACTGCCGCGCGGGTTCATCGCTCGGCACGCGGAGCTCATGGTGGTTTTTTTGCTGTGCTGGAAATGGCTGGGCAAGCACAGTGGCAATGCGGTTTTCTCCGGTCCGCTCCCCCGATTCGTGGCCGCAGCGATGTTGATTGCCGTGTTCGGCGCGGTGCTCGATCAGTCCTTGCTGTTCTTTCGCCCAGTCGCGGCGGCGCTGCTGCGATATTACTGGTTCCGCATGTCGGACGTCATGACGCCGTTCGGTGTCACGTTCGCATTGATCGTGCTGCAGCAACGAGCGGCGGTGATTCGACCACGCGTGGCAGTCTGGTCGCTCCTCGTTTTATTGCTGGCCGCCACAGCGAACGTTAGTCACGTTGCGATCCAGCATTGGCTCGACCCACGCCCCGGCGCAGTTATCCAAGCATTCCCGGCCGACCATCTGCCCACCGAAGAGCGCGTTCGGCGCTGGCATGAATGGCGGCAAATGTGTGGTTGGGTGGCGGACAATACGCTGCCCACTGACGTATTCCTGACCCCGCGCAATCAGCAGACCTTCAAATGGGATGCCAACCGCGCCGAGGTCGTCACGGGAAAGGACGTCCCGCAGGACGCCGCTGGCATTGTCGCCTGGCGGCGGCGTATGGACGACATTTTCCCCTACACGGTTCGCTTCGCCGACTTGATTGCCCACGGCGAACCACGGCTGATAGAGTTGTCGCAGAAATACCGCTTTCGTTATATCGTCGTGGACCGCGGAGTCAGCACTGGGTCGCTAAGCTTCCCGCGCGTGTATCCCGAATTCAAAAACACTCACGGCGTATACGAAGTGTACCGAGTTCCTTTCAACGATTGAGCCAATCTCGCATGCTGAACACGGACACAATACGTCAGCGTCTCGCCGTGCCTCACGATGTACGCAGCGCGTGGGCCCGTTTTGCACCCGAGTTGACCTATGGTCGGCATCGGATGCCACCGCCGCATGATGCTCGACTGGCGGCCGTCCTCGTGCTGTTGTATCAGGATGATGGGGTGTGGCGATTGCCACTCATTGAACGCACCTCCGATATCACGGTGCATTCGGGTCAAGTTTGTTTCCCGGGTGGTCAGACCGAGGTCGGCGAATCGGCGGAGGAAACCGCAGTCCGTGAATTCGAAGAGGAACTCGGCGCCTCGCGGGCTGACATCGAACTGTGTGGCAGGCTGACGGGGACCTACATTTATGCCAGTAATTTCTTCGTGACACCCTGTGTGGCGATCGCGGAACGTCGACCAAGCTTTGCTCCCAATTCCATAGAAGTCGCGAACTTGCTGGAGCCAGCGCTTGTCAATTTGTCCGACCCCGCATGGTTTGGCCGTCATGAGATTCAGCGCCGTGGCCTCGTGTTTCAAGCGCCGTACATTGCTTTCGAAGGACGCCGTATTTGGGGTGCAACGAGCATGATCCTGGCCGAGCTGTTCGAGGCACTGCACGGCCTGAATTGAGTCCGCACATCTTGGCGACCAGGCACGCGCCAGTATATTGGCGACGCGAGACGGACATTCCTCTCAGCTCACAAGAACCTTCAATCGCGGATAGAAACTCATGATTCGAGTCGGCATTCTCGGAGCCACGGGCTATACCGCGTTGGAGTTGATCAAGATTCTGCTTCGTCATCCTCAGGTGACCATCACCGCGCTCACCAGCCGCCAGGAGGGTCGCCCGCATGTCTCCGCCGTCCATCCACAACTCACCGGCCGGCTCGATCTCCACCTCGAGGACCTGACTCCGGAGGAGGTCGCGAAACGAGTTGATTGCGTTTTCAGTTGCCTGCCGCACGCCGCCTCGGCCCAGGCGGTGATGAAAATGTTGCCGAGCTCCGTGAAGATCATTGACTTCTCGGCTGACTATCGCTTGCGTGATCCGACGAGCTACGCGGAGTGGTACGGGCACACTCATCCCGATCCTGCGCGGCTCGGCAATGTGGTATACGGCTTGCCCGAGCTATTCGCCTCGGACATCGCTGGACAGCAACTCATTGCCAACCCTGGTTGTTATACCAGTACCTCGATCATCGCCCTCGCGCCACTGTTGTCGCGCGGGTTGATCGAGCCGACGGGGATCATCATTGACGCGAAGAGCGGCGTGTCGGGGGCGGGACGTACTCCGAAGTTGATGACGCTGTTCCCGGAATGCAATGAAAGCCTGTCGGCCTATTCGGTCGGCAATCATCGCCATACGCCGGAAATCGAGCAGATTCTGTCTCTGGCCAGCGGGCAACCGGTGCAGGTCGTCTTTACGCCGCATCTCGTGCCGATGGATCGAGGAATTCTCTGCACGATCTATGCGAAACCGCGCCGGCCCCTCTCGGAAGAACAACTCCTCAGCGAACTCCGCGAGTTCTACACGGGCAAGCCATTCGTCCGCGTCGTCAATCACCTGCCGGCGACTAAAGATGTCGCATACACCAACTTCTGCGACGTGACAGTCCGTGTCACGCGCGGGCTGATCATCGTATTTTCCTGCATCGATAATCTCATCAAAGGTGCATCGGGCGTCGCCGTGCAGAATTTCAATTTGATGCACGGCCTGCCGGAAACGACTGCGTTACTATAGGGTGGCCGAGTTCTCATCCTTGTGGAGCGACTTCATGACGCTGCCTGCTCTCCCGCGTGGCTTTCGAGTCGCTGGCGTCCATTGCGGAATCAAAAAGGATTTTGCGAAAGAAGATCTCAGCTTGTTCGTGTCGGATCGTCCAGTCGTGGCGGCAGGCGTTTACACGCAGAATCTCGTCTTCGCCGCGCCGGTTGCCGTCGACCGCGAACGCACCCCCTCGGACCAAATTCGAGTGGTTGTGGTGAACTCTGGCAACGCGAACGCCAGCACTGGCGAACGCGGTTTGCGGGACGCCCACGAAATGTGTCGCTTGGCCGCGGAGAAGTGCGGCGTTCGCGCGGAGCAGGCGCTGGTGATGTCGACGGGGGTGATCGGCATTTTCCTCAATCTGGAAAAAATTGCGACTGGCATCTCCGCGGCGGCCACAAGACTCGCTCAGGATGAGCCGGCACTGTTGTCGGCGGCACGGGGAATCCTGACCACCGACAACGGACCCAAGGTCGCCGGCCGTACGCTGGTTCTCGGCGATCGCACCGTGCAGCTCACTGGCGTTTGCAAAGGGGCGGCGATGATTGGCCCCCGCATGGCCACCATGTTGTGTCTGGTGATGACCGATGCGAAGCTGCGCCGGGACGACGCGCAACGTGCGCTCGCCCGGGCTGTGAACGACAGCTTCAACTGCGTGAGCGTTGAAGGGCACATGAGTACCAATGACACCGTACTCCTGCTGGCCAGCGGCGACTCCGGAGGCGAAACTCTGTTGGCTGAGGATCTTGCGCTATTCCAGACAGCGCTCGATGAACTGTGCATCGAGTTGGCCTGCATGATTCCCAATGACGGCGAAGGTGCCACACATTTGATCAGGATCGACGTACGCGGATGCGATTCGCGCGACGCAGCCTATCGGATCGCCAAGACGGTCGCCGAAAGCTCGCTGGTCAAGACCGCGATCACGGGTGCGGATCCAAACTGGGGCCGCATCGTTTCTGCGGCGGGATATGCCGGCGTGCCGTTTGACCCGCTCGGCGTCCAATTGGTGGTGAACGGTCACTTGTTGTTTCGCGTCGGAGCGCCCGTGCCGTTCGATGCGAGGACCGTGTCAGCGGCTATTCGCGAGCACCGCGAAACTCACATCGAATTATCGTTCACCGAAGGCTCATTCGGCCTGCGATTCTGGACCAGCGACCTGACTGTGGATTATGTTCGATTTAATTCGGAGTATACGACCTGATCCACGAAGCGTCGTATGAACCAGTTGGGAATTCGCCGCCGACCCCCCGTACGCCAAAGCGCGATGCTGCTTATCGCGGTGCTTGGGTTCGTCGCCTCGGCGCGCGGCGATGTTTTTGTATTGAAGACCGGCGCGCGAATCCGCGGCGATTGGCTCAACTCGGAAGAATCGCCAATCAGGCGATACGTCGTCCGCTGGGAGCCCGGCGGACGAATCACAATCGATGCACGACAGGTCAGCGAGCACATTCGCGAACCAACCGATGTATCTGAATACGATCGTTTCGCTCCGAGCCTTTCCGACACGGTGGCGGACCAGTGGCGGATCGCCGAATGGTGCCGCGCGCGGGGGTTGAAAGAACAACAGCGGCAGCATCTGTGGCGAGTCATTGAATTAGATCCCGACCATACCGCCGCTCGTCAGGCGCTGGGCTTCACGGAAATTCAAGGGAAGTGGGTGACGACCAAGGATTTCTTTCTGGAACGGGGCTATGTCTATTTCCAAGGCAAGTGGCGACTGCCGCAAGAAGTCGACGTGATGGAGGAACGGCGGCAAATTGAACGGCTAGAACGGGATTGGTTCGCGCGATTGAAAACCTGGCGCGGTCAGCTCGGAACGGAACGGGACGCGGACGCCGTGCGGAGTCTGGCAGCAATTCGCGAACCGACGGCGTTGAAAGCGTTGGCCGAGAATCTGCGTCGTGAGAAGACCCAGCGGGTGCGAGTGCTGTTGGTTGGCTCGGTCGCGAACATTCGAGTCGCAGGGGCGATCGAGCTGCTCACCCAGACCGCCCTTAACGACGCCGATGTCGAAGTGTTTCACGCCAGCGTCGAAAAGCTGGTCGCCAGCCAAACACCAGGCTTGTCAAAGGCCCTGACGGAAGTCCTCAAGGATTCCAGCAACCGGCGGGTGAACCGGGCTGCATACGTTCTTGGTCGACTGGGAGATCGTAAAGCCATCCCCGCGCTCGCCGCCGCTCTGGTGACCACGCATCAAGTTGCACTGCCATCCAACTCCCGCGGCACGTCCGCAACTTTTGTCCAGCCGACACCGACCGGGCCGGGAGCCGCCGGCGCTTCGTCACTCGGCGGTGGTCTTGACGGGGGAAATGCATTCACCGCGGGCCACCAGCCGAAATCGGCTCCCATTCAGATCGCCAATCAGGAAGTGCTCGGAGCCCTCGTAAAGCTGTCCGGCGGACAAAGCTTTGGCTTCGATGAACGAGCTTGGATGAACTGGTGGGCCTCCGCATCACGAACTGGCGGGGCATTGTGATCTCTGCGGGCATCACGAAACGATTTCCCGTTTGCGGCTGACGTAGTCCCAAATGACGCACCGGTCGAGGTCGTTCCCGGCGGTAAAGAAAACGCGGCCCTGCGTTGATTCCGCTAATCGGTGGGCAAAGCGAATGTCCTCTTCGGACTGGGACCAACTAGGCACCAGGAAGATGTTGATCGTGATACCGTCGCGCTGACAAAGAAGTCCTTCCCGCAATGTCACCGCTTCGGTAAGAGGGTCGGGTGGATACAACAGGTACAGCCACTCACCTTCGAAATGTGCCGTCGGCAAACCGTCGGTGATCAGGATGACTTGCCGATTCGGTGTATCCTGCCGGGAAAGAAATCTCCGCGCCATCTGCAGCCCGTGCTGCAGGTTCGTAAAGTGCGGCGGAATCTGTTGCTCGCTTATATCCGGTCGCGACATGTCGATGCGATGGCGAACAACCGGATCGAACAGAGTGACTGGTTTTGGAAGCAGTTCGATGATTTCGCCTGGCCGGCGTGGTTTAGCAAACGTGTACATCTCGACGAACTGCAGGTAATCGCCGGGGTATTCTGTTCGAATCAGTCCGTCAAGCGCCAACGCCATGCGTTTGACGTTGAGGTATTGGCCGCCATGGCGCATCGAGCCACTCATGTCCATGATCACACAGGTCGCGCACTTGGGAGTATTACGAGTTTCGTGAACGACCAGATCTTCTGATCGCAGCCGAATGGGGCTCTTGCCCCCTTGCCGCAATAAAGCGTTGACGAACGATTGCGGGATGTCCAGATGCGTGAGCGAGTCACCGAATTCATAGGCTTTGGTCCGTTGGATCTCGACGGCCCCCTCACCGACGATGGGTCCTTGATGTCGCCCGGTGCGCGCCGCCTGCAAATTGCTGAAGATCCTGTCCAGGAGTTTTCCTTGAAACAAACGATACGCTTGCGGAGTCAGCCGCAACTCGCCGTTTTCAAGTTCCAACCCCTGAAGCTCGGCCATCTGTTTGACGTATTCTTCGACCTGCTGCTGTAATTCGCGTAACTTATCGACGTCGGCCTCTTCGGTGAATTCAGCCAGCGCTTCCAAGTCAATGACGCCAATCTGAGCTGTCTCGCGTGCCTCCTCCAATTGTTTGATCAGTTCATCGATCTTCGTCAGCTCTTCTTTGATCGCGAGCGCGTCGGTGATGGAAAGGGGTGTCTGACCCGTGAACGAGTATTTGCCGGCCAGTTCATCGATTTGATACTTGTCGCCCAGCGCTTCCATCAGTTGGACTAATCCGACGGCGTAGGGGGAAGCGTCGTCTCCCGTGGCGTACCAGAGTCGCTCCAACTCGTAGAGTTGCTGTTCTTTGAACGCGAGTTCAAAGCGGTCGCGCTGTTTCCCAGGCGGCTTGAGGTGTGTGCCGAGATGCTGGTACTGCCGTGCCGCGGTGTTCTGCACCGAATCGACCTCGTAGGTTGCCAGAATTTTGCGTTTGCGTTCGCGGAGCAGCGCCAGTAACACGTCGAGACTTGGTCCCAATCCGGCAATCTGGCTGGGATCGATGCGGACCGCGCGGGCGAGCTCCTGCGGAGTAAGTTTACGGCGAGTGCCGAACATCAACATGTGTTCGAACGCCGAAGAAACGGCATCCGGAGGGGGTTGAGTCGGGCTGGGAAATTGCCGCGGATCGTACCCTTGGTACGTGTGGATCACACCACCGACTGGATTGCGTCTTGTCATTTATTCGACCTCGTAGACGAACCGGCCGTGATGCTGCGCCCGCGAGATGCGATTGGTCGCGTACAACCCTGCGAGCACGAACTCGACACACGAGGCGCGAACCGCAACGTCGTGGGAGGCATTCACCTCGAAAGCCTTATCCCAAACCGGCGGCACGTGCCGCAGCCGCTCGGCGTACATGCTCGATGGCAGCATGTCGCCAACTTCGATCTTCACGCCGCGGCTGAAGATCTCCGCAATTTGCGACAAACCATGCTGCTCGACATACTCCTCGAATACGATCTGGATGGCTTCGGCGATGACCGCGTCGAGCACTTGCCGCTCGGTCATCTGATGGCTTCCCATCATGTCGAGTTCCAGTTTGCCCAGCGACGATGAATACAGATGGCCGAGGTCGCTGATCCGGGGCGCCGTCGGATGTTCGCGGAGCACGACGCCACGCTGTCGGGCCGAGGCGACCATCGTGCGGTAATTGGCGATGCTGATCCGAGCGCTGACACCGGACTGTTGGTCAATATATCGCGACTTGCGAGCCTGGACGGTGATTTGTTCGATGACCTGCTTCATGAAATAGGGGACGACGACCGGCCAATCGCCCCCCAGTTCCACTCCGGCCTCCTGTTCCATAATCTCAATACCGAGGTCGCGTTCGCGCGGGTAATGCGTGTGGATCACCGATCCGATGCGGTCTTTGAGCTGCGGAATGACGTTGCCGCTGCGGTTGTAAGTCGACGGATTGGCCGAGAACAGCACCAGCACGTCGATGTCGAATTTAATCGGATAGCCGCGAATCTGTACGTCCCTTTCTTCGAGGATGTTGAACAAACCGACTTGGACCATTTCATCCAGTTCCGGTAGTTCGTTCATCGCGAAGATGCCGCGGTGCATCCGCGGAATCAAGCCAAAATGCAGAGCATCCTCGGCCGACATGCTCACTCCGCCGGCCAGTTTGGCGGGATCGATCTCGCCGATCACGTCGGCGAACTTGGTACCGGGGGCGAGCCGTTCGGCGTATCGTTGCTCGCGCGGCCACCAACCGATTGGAACCTCCTCCTCGCGATGCGATCCAACAAACGCACGTGCAACCTGACTCAGAGGCCGATATGGGTCTTCGTGAAACGGTAAGCCGGGAATTTCGAGGTACGGGATTTCGGCATCTAAGAACCGGACCAGTGAACGCATCAATCGACTCTTGGCCTGTCCCTTTTCACCCAGAAACAACAAGTCGTGCCCGCACAGCAGCGCGATGTTAATTTCAGGAATGACCGTGTCTTCGTAGCCGACAATTCCAGGAAACAGCGGGGCGCCGTCGGCCAACATCCTCAGGAAATTGTCGCGGATCTCTTGCTTGACCGGTCGGCTGGTCCAGCCGCTTTGACGAAGCTCTCTTAGGTTCGTGGGACGCACGGTGTGTGACATGATTGCTGCAGGGCGGGATTTACGAAATGAAACGGCGCGCACGGTCATAAGGGAGACATTTTTTCACTGGGGGAAAGAAAGTGTCCCGCCGGAGCGCGCTGAGGGAATAAACAACCTTCTGCCGCATTATAGAGGCCGCTCGCCCGAAACCAAGTTGGTCGGAGCAATCGTTTAACCGCAAGCCGCAGGCGTGCGCGTCTTTGGCAGATCCTAGGCCGGGTGGCGTGCCACACGAAGCGCACGCCTGCGGCTTGCGGTTAAACGAATCTTTGACAACATAAACACCCCGGTGGCTACGTCACCGGGGTGTGCAAAAATTACTGGCTGTTCGTCGCCTAAGCTGGCGACCGTCGGAAACTCAATTGGAATTAACCGGCTCGCCCCCCGCACGAGTCGCTTGCGAGTAATAGACCGGTAAGTCGATCGTTTCGACGATCAATCGCACCGAGCCGTCCGCCAACAGGAAATTGGTGCCGCCCGGATGCTGGCTCATTAAATCGTCGAGGTGACCACCTTGGGCATTGGGTGGATGGTCGGCGATGCCGAGGATTCGCGCGAACGCTTCATCTCCCTCTGGAATGACTCCGACCCACGTTGAATGCTCGATGCGCGACGATCGCTCGCCGGCCATGTAGGTGTTACTGAGGCCGTCCACAATGTCGGCAAACCGGACACCTACTTGATGCTGGAAGATGCCGTCGCTTAAACAAGTAAAACCAACCGGCTGGCCTTCGCAATCATCCAATTCTTGGGTGCCGAACATGCCGACATAATTGGCGATCGCCAGTTTTACCGGCGAACCATTGGCGGTGCCTAAGTCGAAATCACGACTGCTGGACTGAATGTCGGACGGGCAACGATAGACGGGCACGTAGTGCACGCGTGCCGCGGCGTTCGCTGGATCCAGCACTGGCAAGCGGTATTGCACAACGTTGTTCGCGGCGTTGTTCTGCTCCAGGAATGGAAAAATCAGCGATGCCCACCCCCAACCGTTGTCCCCTTCGGGCCACGGCAGACGTGTCACGGGATCGTGGGCCAGCCATCCGGACGGAAGGGTCCGGAACGTATCGTGATAGTTGTGCAGGGCCAGTCCGATTTGCTTCATGTGATTGAAGCAAGTAGTGCGGCGGGCCGCCTCGCGGGCGGCTTGAACGGCCGGCAGCAATAAACCGACCAGGATACCGATGATCGCAATAACCACCAGCAATTCCACAAGAGTAAAACCACGGGAACGAATTCGCATAACGATAACTCCTCGCAATGAATGGACAGCGGGATGAAATCCCCGCGCAGGCGGAATGATAAAAACTCCGGAATACCTCGATTGCGATCCACGTTATGAAAACGCGTGATCATTCGGATGATCCGACACCGCGCCGCGCAGGCCGGTGTCGTCCGCCGAGTCAAATAGTCGCGGGAGGAGAACGCGGCTGAGGCAAAAGATGAGCAGGAGTCGCCACATCGAATTGCGTGACGAGTACGACGACGTCAACCAATTCCTGGCTGATCGAGTCCACGGTGTACGTAGCGGGTAATGCGAGCTGCGCTAAGTACCGGCAAATTGAGCAATTGCTGTCGGAAGATCGCTGGGAATCATTGGAACTGTCTGGCGACGGGGCGTCCGACGCCGGAACTGGATGCCGGTGTCCGTGCTCCGCTCCATGGGAACAACGCGCGCCGATATGTGACGCCGTGGATTGGTCCACGACCGGCGAATGCCGATGGCCAAGTGCCACCACGGCGAGCGCGAGCTCCGCCACGCAAAGGGTGACTAGCAGGACCGCGACAAGTTGAACACGACGGCGCGACATATGCCGACCATACGAAAGATGTTGAATCTCAGTTCGGAGGCTACCGCGCCGGTGAAAACGCGTCAAGGTTTGTCGACGCACTTATTCCAGCGTAAATGCTGGCAAGCTAACGATTTCGCCACCTTTCAGCGCCGATTGATGGGCGCAGATTCCGACGCATGTCCAATTGGCGCTCGTCGTCGCATTCGGCCACGGATCGCGGTTGTCGCGTAGTGCGGACACAAATTCATTCACCAGATGCGGATGTGAGCCGCCATGCCCGCCTCCCTGAATGAATGACAAATGGTCGGCGTCCTGGATCGATCGCGTAAATTTGCGGATCGGCTGCGGCAGCAGATGGGCAAAGTCAGGAACCTCGATTTTGGACGGAATCTCCGGCTCCGACTTTTTGGCCGTATGAACCACATGCGGCTCACCTTCGACCAGTGTCCATTCAAAGCTTTTTTTGGTGCCGTACACGTCGAAGCTCTCACGATACTGCCGTGCGACATCGTAGAGGAATCGCCATATATGCGCGACAACGTCGGAATCCTTGATTTTGATGTGGCACGACTCCACGGCGAACTTGTTGCCAGACTTCTGTTGAATGTCTGGGCGGACGGTGCCCGAACCAAAGCAACTTACGTATTCCGCTCGACCGTCGAGCAACCCGAGACAGGGGCTGACGACGTGCGTGGCATAATGCATCGGAATCATCTTCTCCCAATATGGCGGCCAGCCGTCCATGTCCTGGGGATGGGACGCGGCGAGGTGCTGGATCTTGCCGAGCTCGCCTTTCTGATAGAGGTCTTTGATGAACAGAAACTCACGACTGTACACGACAGTCTCTGCCATCATGTACTTCAGGCCGGTCTTCTTGACCAACTCGCAGATTTGCTGACATTCCTCGATCGTCGTCGCCATCGGTACCGTACACATCACGTGTTTGTCGGCCTTCAGCGCCTCAATCGACATCCAGGCGTGATCCGGGATCGGACTGTTGATATGCACAAAGTCGACATTCGGATCCTTCAGCGCCGCGGCAAAGTCGCTGTACCGCTTGTCGATTCGGAACTGGTCGCCGATCTTTTTTAGATGCTCGGCATTGCGCTGGCAGATGGCGGAGATCTCGGCGTCGGGATGTGCCTGGTAAATCGGAATGAACTCAGCTCCGAAACCCAATCCAATCATCGCCACTCGGACCTTCTTGCTGCTCATGAATCTGCCTTTCCTAGAAGAATTCTGTGCCGAGCCCTACGCGAATGCCGCGCGGATCCGTTCGAGATATTCCGAGCATGCGACACGCGGATCCTCCTGTTCCTCGTACTCCAACACCACGTAGCCGCGATAGCCCGCATCGCGCAGGATCTTGGCGACTTTTTGGAAGTCCATCGGCACTTTCTTCCCCTGCTGGGTAACCACGACCTTCACTTGGACATTGATCGCGTACTTCGCCACACGCGTCATGTCGCCATAGACGTCGTCGCTTTGAAAGTTACCCGTGTCGAGATTCACACCGAACCAAGGACTCTTCACGTCATTGACCAGCTTCATCAAACCATCCGCAGTCGCTGTCGGCCCACTATGATTTTCCAATGCTAAATAGACGCCGTGCTGTCCCGCGTATTCGCAGCATTCTTCCATTCCCGACACCATTAGCTTGTGGGCCTCGTCGTCGGTCGAGCCTTTCTGTTGGTGGCCGGCGAAGATGCGGATCACCGGT
>CAZFLF010000039.1:0-15348 GCA_964519825.1 uncultured Pirellulaceae bacterium
GCCTCGAGGACAATCGCCTGACTTATCATCACAGCGGCCGGTTCAAGCAGCTTTCTCAGTTCGGCGGTCAAGTGATTAAAGAATTGATTACGTGACACGGTCGGGAGTCTTTTTCGGCCACTGACTCGTTTAACCGCAAGCCGCAGGCGAGCGCGTAATTGGTGGCGTCAGTAGATTTGCTGGGGCATCGCGTCGCTCTGCCGCCAGCCACCCGACGCCGAATACGCGTACGCCTGCGGCTTGCGGTTAAACGATTCATGCCGCCTGTGACAATTCCGGTGGCCGCTTAGAATGCCCGAATGAGCGATCCCATTCTTGGCGCACACATGTCGATTGCGGGCGGATATTACAAAGCCCTTGAAGCGGCCGCGAAAGCGGGAATGTCAAGCTGTCAAATCTTCACCAAGAACAACAACCAATGGCGCGCCAAGCCGATCACCGATGACGAGTCGAAACTGTTTTTGGAGAAGATGCAGGAGTTAAGTCTTAGTCATTCCCTCTCGCACAGCTCTTACCTGCTGAATCTTGGCAGCCCGGATGTGAACCTGTGGCAGCGGTCGGTCGACGCTTTGATTGTGGAATTGCAGCGAGCCGAGCAGCTCGGAATTCCCTTCGTCGTCATCCATCCCGGTGCCTTCGTCGGCTCCAGTGAAGAAGCCGGCATCGAGGCAGTGGTCAAGGGGGTCCAGGAAGTACTGCGGCAAACGAGCAAACTCCGCTGTGCCGTGTTGCTCGAAACGACTGCCGGCCAAGGAAGCAGCCTGGGACATAAGTTCGAACATCTCGCCGCAATCCTGGCGGGCGTCGGTGGCGCCGATCGAGTGGCCGTCTGTCTGGATACCTGTCACGTTTTTGCGGCGGGATATCCTCTGGCAGATCGACGCGATTACTTGGCGACGATGAAACAATTCGATCACCTGATCGGCGTCGACCGGATTAAGGCTTTTCACTTGAATGACAGTAAGAAGGAACTGGGTTCTCGCGTCGACCGGCATGAACATATCGGCCGCGGTAAGCTTGGCGTCGAGCCGTTTCGGCACCTGCTGAATGACCGCCGGTTCCGCGACGTGCCGATGTATTTGGAAACGCCCAAGGGAATTGAGAACGATGAGGACCTCGACGTAATTAATTTGCGGACGCTGCGCGGGTTGCTCACCGCCAAGTAAGAGCTGGTAGGTTGGCCTTCCTAGGCTGACCATGAACCCGACGGCCTCGGAAGGCCATCGTACATGTCAATTCGGGTTGGACGGACCACGAGAGCCGACCCGCATGAAGTGATACAGAAACACCGCGGTGGCTGCGGCAGCGTTCAAGGAGTCAGTTCCTAACTGCATCGGCAACGTAATACGCCGATCGCACAGATCGACGCAAGCCTGTGGCAAGCCATGCCCCTCATTGCCGATCAACAGGACCATTCGCTCGGAGCGGGCCACGGTTTCTAATCTTTCGGCGTCGTCCTCCAACACAGCGGCGAGCAACTCGCAGTGGCATTCCGATCGCAGCCGTTCCAGTTCGATCGCCGAGTCGGGCATGGTCGCAATGCGAAGCTTGAATGCCGTGCCCATCGAAACACGCAGCACACGGCGCGAAAACGGATCCGCGCAGTTCCGGCTCAGCAGCACTCCGTCGACGCCGAATGCGGCGCAATTTCGCAGAATACTGCCCAGATTCGTCGGATCGTGAATATCCAAGCACGCGACCAACGTCGCCGGCCCGATCTTGGGAACAATGTCCACAGGCGACGAAAACGGCTTGCGCAGCCCACAGGCCAAGATGCCGCGATGAAAATTGAAACCAATCAGCCGTTCGATGTCGTCGTGCGGTAGCACATAGACCGGAGTTTCCTCCGCGAGTCCCGCCGGCAATAGCGTCAATTGTCGCTCGTCCACCAGAATGGATTCGGTGGCGTAATCACTGGCCGCCAATCGCTCGACAAGCCACTTCCCTTCCACTACGAACCGGCCCGACAGCGCGGTGAGATTTGCTCGCGGCAAATCGCGAAAGACACTTAGTCGAGGATCATCGAGACCGGCAAGCGAAACTCGCGGCATGGCGGCAATTTTGAGACGAGTGGGGGTGGCTGATCGGTCGCCAAACTACAAGACTATTCCACCAGAGGATACCCGATTCAAGGATCTCTTCCCGTGTCCGAACGATCAACTGGCGGAGCGTAGTTGCCGCGCGGCAGGGCAAAGCCAATACCAATCGCGTCGCATGTGACGACGATTCACATTGACCGCGATAGCACCCCCGGTACAATTTCGCGTGCAGAACGAGGCGGTGAGGTTGATCGGCCGCCCGACACCCTTCCGCCAGCCTCTTCCCGCTTATTCCACATGGAAGTTTATCGCGTTGGCTCCGTGGTTCGAGTCGATTGCCCGGCCAAAGTGAACTTGTTTCTGGAGGTGCTCGCCAAACGTCCCGACGGCTTTCATGAGATTGAAACACTCATGGCAGCGGTCTCGATATACGACTCATTGATTGTCACCGCAAACGCGGAAGGGAGAATACAAGTAAGTTGCGACTGGGCTTTCGGGATGGAGGCTCGTCGAGCGCGACATGGCGATACGGGGTTGGTTTCGCTACCGCCGGAGCAGGACAACCTCGTCTATCGGGCCGCGGAACGATTGCGTTCCGAAGCGGGTCTCGAACGGGGTGCGACGATCCATTTGATCAAACGCATCCCGTCCGAAGCCGGCTTGGGAGGCGCATCAAGCGACGCGGCAGCGGCGTTATTGGCGTTGAATTCGTTCTGGGACTTGGGATGGAGCCGACAGCGGCTGGTTGGAATCGCCGCCCAACTAGGGAGCGATGTTCCGTTCTTTTTGCTGGAGCGCCACGCCGGAGCGATGGCGGCTATTTGTCACGGGCGAGGCGAGCGAATCACCAAGCTAGAGAATGTTCTGCGATTGCACATTGTGGTTGTAAAGCCGCCGGTCGGTTTGTCGACCGCAGCGGTTTATCGTCAGTGTTCCGTGCCGGAAGTACCGGTTCGCGTTGCATCGCTCGTCGCCGCGTTGCAAACGGGACAATTGACCAAAGTTGGTCGGGCATTGTTCAACCGATTGCAGGAGGTGGCTGAGAGTTTGTCGCCGCAGGTATGCGAGTTGCGGCGGACTTGTGAACGATCGGGCGTAGTGGGACACGCCATGTCGGGCAGCGGCAGTAGCTATTTCGCGGTCTGCCGCTCGGCTGTCCAAGCCCGGCACCTGGCCGCCCGCTTAAGAGCCGCGCAGCCGGGTCTCGTGTTCCACGCATCGATGATTTGAGGGAACAACATCAGGCCTTTGGAACAGTGGCGAATACTTGGCACCCAGGTATTCGCCGATCCATCGCCACCGTGAAGGAGCGCCAACATGGAGATCACCGAGGTTCGCATCAAGTTGACGGAGGATTCCGATGATCGCCTCCAGGCCTTTTGCTCGATTACCTTTGATGACCGTTTCGTAGTGCGTGACCTGAAGATCATCGAAGGAACCAATGGCCCGTTTGTCGCAATGCCAAGCCGCAAGCTCACTTCGCATTGCTCGCGTTGTGGCTGTAAGAACCACCTCCGCGCATGTTTTTGCAATCAATGTGGTGGAAAACTCAATCCGGACCGGGCCGCACGAGACCATGAAGGTCGCGCGAAGCTGTACGCTGACATCGCTCATCCCGTCAATTCCAAATGCCGAGAGCAAATTCAAGAGCACGTGATTGCGGCGTTTCAACGTGAGTTGGAACTGGCGCAAGAACCGGGTTATGTGTCCAAATACGACGACGCTTACGAAGATGAATTCACCTCTGCAGATTTCGTCGAGCATCCGGCGGCGCAACCGCGACCGGCGGCAGCAGCCCCCACACCTGCCTCAACACCCTCGATTCAACGAACGGACACTCCACTGGCCCCTCTTGAACCACCTGCCCCGCATACTGCGGCGGCTCGGACGGAACACCCTTCATCCCCCCAAACTCCTCATAGCCAAATTCGGCCCAAACGGGGGTTCGGTGCCGGAATTCTTGATGATTGACACTTGGCCGCAATGCCTTTCTGTCGCCGCCTGGCGGAGTTTTTGGCCCGAACCCGGCAACTAATTGGCTGGCAAAGTTGACATACGACGAGCCGGACGAGTACTCTTAAATCTAACGGTGCCTGGGCACATCGCCCTTTGAATCAGGGGTCGCACCCAACCAAATCGTCGATTGACCGCGGCGCAGCTGTCGCCGTGGTCGACAAACGACGAAGGAGTAAGAGCAGAGATGTCCAACCCACGGAAATTCGGTTCTCGTCAGTCGCGAGTGATCATCATCGGACTCGCGAGTCTGTTGATGATGGCCTGTTGCGTTCAATGGGTCACCGGCCAAGGCGCCGCAACCGGATACTTTGTCCCCCCGTATGACAAGTCCTTCATGCTCAAGGACGAAAAGACCGGGGAAATAAAGCTGAACGTGAAGCAGGCGACGTTTGTCAAAAACCAAGTGCTGATCGGCGCCGTCCCCTTTACTGGCGAAACGGTGGATCAGTTCAATAGGTGGTACACCGGGTACCAATTGGTAGGTTTTTCGCAATTAGATCAACTGCACAAGCTGCCTGAAAGACGCAAGGAAATTGTCGACGATTTGAGGCGCGCAAGAACCAAGGAAATCCACGATGCAGTGCTACTCAACACCGAGAAATACATGAAGGTGTATGTCACGTCACCTAGGAACTTCCACCCGGCTGTTCGATTCAATGCGATGTTGGTCATCGGAGATTTGAATGCCGAGGAACAAGGGGTCCAGGCCCGTTATCCCAATCCTCTTCCAGCCGCGCTGGATTTCATGCTGACAGAGTATCAAAAGCCGACCCAGCTCGAGGCGGTGAAACTGGCGGCGATGATCGGGATTTTGCGGCATGCACAATTGAATTGGGCGCGGCCGGATGCGAACAAGATTCCAGCTGCCCAGCAACAAAAAATCGCAGAACTAATGCTGGCTCTCGTAAATGCGAAGAACCCGCCCGGCGCGCGTTCGCGCGAGGGACACGTTTGGATGCAACGGCGCGCGGTGGAGATCCTGGCCGCGCTGGGATTGTTTGGGTCCCATGACCCTACCACTCAAGCATTGACCGGATTGGTGCGCGACCACGAAGCCGACCTGACCTTGCGCTGCACCGCAGCAGAGGCAGTGGGAAAGTTGAAACCGCCTACCAAGTTGAAGATCGACCCAGCTAAAGAGTCTTTGCAATTGGCTGCATTGCTGGTTGAGGCCTGCCGTAAAGATCTTGAGCGCATCGAAGCCTGGCAAAAGAAGAAGATGCAAGCGATGGATCCCTCGGGCGCTTACGGAGCCGAGGGGAGCGGGATGATGGATAGTGGAGGCCTGATGCCCGGTGGAATGGGTGGTGGAATGGGTGGGATGGGTAGCGGAATGATGCCCGGTGGCATGGGTAGTGGGATGATGCCCGGCGGGATGGGTAGTGGAATGATGCCCGGCGGGATGGGCGGGGGTTTAGGAATGCCCGGCATGGGCTCGGACTCGGGAATGGCTGGCGGACCCTATGGAGGGAGAGAGGGTGCAGGAGGAATTGGAATGGAAACAACAACGGGCCCGAAAGACCCCGTGGTGGAACTATTCCGCCGACATATCAAATACGAAATTGAATGCGTGCGCAAGGGGATCGGGGGAGTGGCGCGTCTGGTACCGAACACCGATGCACGGAAGCCCGCATTCCCGGAACTTACAAAAGACATTGACGCCGTGTGGAAGGCAACCGATCCGCCCGCCTATGCCGCTACGCTTCCCGGGTTGCACAAGTCGCTCAAAGAAAGTCTCAAGAGCTTAGAGACTAAAACTGCTGCACTGTTACCTAAGCCAAAGACACCTGCTCCCGAGGTGGAAGCCTCCGACGAGCCAACCAGCCTGCCAACCCCCGGACCCGGCTCTACCCTTCCTGGCGGGGCTGTTCCCGGCGGGGCTGTTCCCGGCGCGGCTGTTCCTGGCGGGGCAGCGCCTGCTGTTCCTGGAGCGACAACCCCTGCGGCACCTAGCGGAGCTGCACCCGGTGCGCCACCTGCGGGTCCTGCTGGCGGGATTCCCGCAGCGAGTGGCGGCGGCACGGCCGCGCCACCGCCCGGCCCTCCAGCTTGACCCTAAGCGCGCGGTTCACCGAATTGGCATCCCTTGCGCCGCACGCGATGGGCGGTGGCACCACGCTCGCCCGTTGCCTCAAGTTCGATGTGCCGGTCCGGACAGCTCACAGTGCAGCTGCTCTGACGGTAGCGTCGTCGTAACCAACACCGGCTGGAAAACGCGAGTTCTGACCACGAACACGTTCGCCGGCGTGCATTAGTCGATACTAATTCTTTGACGACTGATCTTGGTTCCGATCCGGGCGCTGGGCTATTCTTCCGAGGTACGTTCGGCTCGGTTTGTTCGTAGCTGAGGTTCTTTGGGCGGCCACGCACGAACCAAGTGGGAGACAGCCAGCTGTCACGTCTCGCCACGCCACGCCGGTTTGTTTTGTAGCTGCCAAGTCGCTGTAGGTTATGGAGGACCGAGGCATGTTGCGACCGCAAAGTTGGTCACTATTCATGTTTGTGCTGAGTGCCATGACGGTGCTGGCGGAAAAGCCGAAAGCTGGCAACATCAACCAACCCGAAGCGAAAGGTCCACTGTCGCGGCACGTCGCCAGTTTGTATGGCCAGGCTCTCGCGAATTCTCCATGCATGTTGTCGCGGGATACTTCGCAATCCGTGTGGCGTGTTTTCTATGCCACCAACCGCGTCCGCCTGGTTGGCGAAAAAGACCGGCGCACATCCTATGGTCCGGTTCCCGCGTCGCCTCCCCGGCTGGATTATGGCGAATGCGAAATCGTCATTCCGACGCAGCGAGACAAAGGGAACACGACTGCGCCATCTAACGCGAAGGGGTCGCGACAATCAGCCGAACCGACAACCAAGGTTGCCTGCCGACAGACTCAACCAATCGCCTACAATCGGTTCTTCGAGGAACTCGTGCGAACGGTATCGCAGTCACCGCAGCGCGATGTACTGGTGTATGTGCATGGATACAACGTCCGCTTCGAGGATGCGGTGTGTCGCGCCGGGCAGCTCGCCTGTGATTTGCCCTTCAATGGCGTAGTGATCTGCTACAGTTGGCCGTCCGCCGGCACTACCCTCTCGTATGCGAAGGACGTCGAAAACGCGGACGGAACGGTTAAGCACCTCTGGCGGTTTCTGTCTGCCCTTCACAGCTACCTCGGCAGTGGCACGAGGATTAACCTGGTGGCTCACAGCATGGGGTGCCGGGTGCTGATGCAAGGCGTGGCGGGTGTTCCGAAGAATGTTCGCGAGACACGGCCGTTCCAACATCTCGTATTGGCCGCACCGGACGTCAGTGTCGACAAGTTTCCCTCGCTCGCGAACAAGTGTACTGTGGCTGCGCGCCACGTCACTCTCTATGTCTCCAAAGGAGATGAGGCGCTGCTGTCGTCCGAGAATTTCGTGCGTCCGATGCAACGGGCGGGCAACGCTTCCGAGCTGGTCATAGTTCCGCAGGTCGATACCGTGGATGTTTCGCTCGTTGACAGCAGCTTCCTTGGTCACTCGTATTACGCCCGCAACCGCACCGTGCTGAACGAACTGTTCCAATTGATCAAGTTGGACAATCCACCAGCCCAACGTCCGTGGTTACGCGCCGCAAAACACGAAGGCAAGATCTACTGGCAATTCGTCGACCGGCCGCCGGAAGTCATCCAAGCAGAGCGGCCGACGCTCAAAAAATGATGGACAACCGCCTGTGGAATGACTAATTCCTAAGCCTGCTTCATCCGCTCGATCGCTTCGGACAACGACTCCGCTTCTTCGAATGCAACGTTGCCGGTGGTGGCGCCGGGAGTTAGTAGCCGCTTGGCATTAAAGACTTTGCGAATGAAATCGGTCAAATTGCAGAGAACCAGCCGTCCTTCGACTTCGCGCACTCCGTGCTTCAGGCCGATAAATGCGACGAACGCCAGACTTGTCATGAACGCCATATTGCGGAGATCCAACACGAACCTTTTCGACGTGGCTCGTTTCACCGCATGGACCAACTCGTAGCGCAACTCCTCAGCGATCATGTAGTCTTTGACTTCAGTCAAGTCCACGGCCAGGACCAGCACGCCCTGCTCGCTTGTCGCCGTGATGTGACGATAGACTCCAGACACAGTGCTCGCCCTGTTCCACGGGACTCGCTGACAGAAAACAACCTAGTGATCCACCAAACCTGAGTTGACACGTACGATGGCCTTCCGGGGCCGTCGAACCCATGGTCGGCCTCGGAAGGCCAACCTACCAACTCCACATTGGCGGACCACTAGACTGGCAGGCCACATTGTAGCCCTCGGCTCATCCCCCGCAACCGAAGATGAACTCGGATGTTGGCAAAACATTGAACACGAGAATCCGGCTATTTGGGTTGGGCATCGATTTGAGCATGTACCTCACGGACGATCGATTCTTCCACTTCCGGAGCCCAGGCGGTCGGCAGTCCGTAGTAAACCATGGCGCCGCCCCCTTCATAGCCTCCTTCCATCAAGACGCGCCGGGAAGGAATGTACGCCATCACGTCATGAGAATATCCGGCAATCCAAGCCTTCGCGCCACCCAACTCGGACTTCAGCCGGACTGCGTAATCGACCACGACTTCACCACCCAGCGTGACGAATTGCACTTCGTCGCCGAGTCGCCAAACACCGATCGGATAGGGATACGAGGGGCTAAGCGGTCGCCCAGCGTCCAATTGCGCGAGGAAGAGCTTCGCTCGCGAGACCACGAATTTGTTGGTGGATTTAGTCTCCTCTTCGATCATCGCACGCGTGGGAAGCTTGTCCAGCTGCAAGTCGATCTCACGAAAGCTCAACGTCAGTTTCGGAGCAATTTCTTTTAATTTGGTTGTCAGCAGGACTTCGTCCACTGCGGTGGCCAGCCGCTGGCCATAATGCCGCGCCAGTTCAACGGTTCGTCGCGGCAAGGGGTTCTGATCGGCTCCACAACCAGCCCAAAATAGTGCGACGCAACCGGGATGGTTGCGTTCCAATTCCGACTGAGCAAAACCGGGATGGTCCGCGCACCATTGAAAGAAACTCAATACGGTCGCGTGGCAGGCATAACCGAAGACCACTGCCGAAAGCGTGTCGTCCGGTTTCCGCACCGCCAGCACCGGCACGTCGTGGTCAACGGGTCCTTGGAGTTGCCCGGCGTCCCGCAAGTTGACCACGTTTGCTTCCACATTGGCTCGCCGGTTCACCGCGTAGGTCGCGCGGCCGCTCCCCCAGCTCAGTTGGCTCGGGGCGAGCGCCGCGACTGCTTCACCGACGACAACGATCAACTTCTGTTCCAACGCCGCAGTATACTCGTCGATCAACTGCTGTTGCTGCGTCTCCAACATATAGTAATGCATCGGTCCGAGGTTGCGTCCTACGGCCGGACCGCAGTGGGTGTGCGACATGCAAAGTGCGATCTGCTGCCGTTCGAGACCGAACTTTTCCTTCAAGCCCTGCGACACCCGTTGTTCAACACCACGATCGATGCCGACCAAATCGAGCGTGACTAGCGCCGCTCGTTGACCGGCAGCGTCCTCCAGCACGAGAGCCTTGGCCCACAAGTCCGTTTGCTTACCTTCGGCCGGCTTGTCTCGTCCGCCGTAGCCGGCCATCCACAGGGGCTTTTCGGGTGTAATGTTGATCTTGGCGGCTCCCGCCTTCCAGCCGTCCGCCGCGGCCGTCGCGACAAATAGAATCGCAATCATCAATGTCAGCATTGGCGTCTTCATCGTTGGTTATCCTATTGGCTCGCGCATTGAAGGAACTGTTATCGCCGGCAGCTTCCAGCGACTTCATTGGTGTGGCCCGTGCGGATTAAGGGGCGACCCGAAAAATAACTTCGCCACGCCCCTCTCCTCAACCGGGGAGAGGGCAGGGTGAGGTTATTTTTCGGTCGCTACTAAATCTTGTTCGCTTTCAATTCTGCAAGTGAGTAAAACGTGCCACGCCAGCGGATGCCGCCGTGCCACAAGTTGAGCACCATCGTGCGCCATTGGATGTAGACAAACAACAGGACCACCACCGGGAATCCGAGCGCGGCGGACATGCGCAGCTTTCCCTGGTTCGCCGATTGAGCGCCCATTGCGAGCAACACGCAGATCACCGCCGCGAACAACCAGCGTGTTAAGCCAGTAGTGAAAAACACGGCCACGAATGGCCCAAAGTGCATCGTCAAAGCGAACAACGATGAAAACACCAACAGCGGCACGTTGTAGTCGATGCCGGAAAATGCGTTCTTCTCGAGACCTCGAATTAACTCACCAACCGACGAGTACCAAGGGACGTGCATCAAGTCCATCGCCATCACAACATCCTGCCGATAGCCGTTCATCTTGACGAGCTTTCCGAGTTTCACGTCGTCATCCGGCCGCAGCGCGATGGCGCGGTGAGTCCCGATCCGCTGATAGACCTCTGCGCGGAGCAGATTAAAGCCACCCACGCCTACATGAGCCGGACTGTTCGGATCCCTGACTTTCCACGGCTTGAAGTACGCGAAGAAGTATATGCTGAACAGGATGACAAATGACTCCAGTAACCAACTGGGCATGACGACGCGGAAAAATGCCGCGAGATGATCCAAGTTGTGGTCCAACGCATACGCGACAGCCCGTCGCGGAACCGACGGATCCATGAAAATGTCCGCGTCGGTAAACAGCAGGAACTCGCCAGTTGCTTCCGCCGCGCCCCGGTCCAATGCGTAATTCTTCCCCAACCACCCCGGTGGCAACTCGGTGATATGGAGGACACGGAGTCGCGGCTGATTGAGCACCATGCGGGCGAGAATCTCGCCGGTTCGATCATCCGAGCGATCATTCACGACGATGATTTCGAGCTGTTCATAGTCGAGTCGCAACAGCGATTGGAGAGCTGGCTCAATATTCCGCTCTTCATTCCGGGCAGCCACAATCACCGAAAGTTTTGGCACCGACGATCCAGCCAGCGGTGCAATGTCGCTCAGATTCCGCAACGTCCGGCCGCCGAGGAAGAACTGCAGCGCAAAGTAGCCGGAAATTGCCAAGTCAATTGCCGCCACGACTGCCAGGAAATAATGCATGAGACGGCCGTATTGTCCGTGGCAGCGTTGCAACAGGGATTAGGTGGCGCGTGGACTCGTCGAGCCGCTTGGATCGCAATTCGTCGCGAGTAGAATACGGGCCTTGACTGATCAGAGCAACGAACCCGATGGATTGGAACAGTCGTCAAGCTCGACTTAGAAGTACGTGGCGAGATTGAACGGATTCCCGACGTTACACCTCAGCGTCTGCGGCGGAAGTAGTTTCCGTCCGGCAGACAGCAACCGGCATGTGTTTGCTATCCGGGTTCAGATCGACTCGAGCGGCGCGTCCACGAGTTGGATTTCGACGCCGTCGATAAAGGCGGCCAACGACTGGCAGCGATAGGGTTGCTGTAACTTGCGCACCGCCTTCGACTCGATTTGGCGGACTCGTTCGCGAGTCACTGAAAAGATCTTGCCGACTTCTTCCAACGTGTAGGCGTAGCCGTCGGCCAACCCATATCGGAGCCGAATGATCTCGCGTTCGCGGTAGTTGAGCCCCTGCATCGCGTCTTCGATCCGTTGCTTCAATGCCTGTTGGTGTGTTTCGTACAACGGATCCTCCTCGCGGTGATCCTGCACAAACTCACCGAAGTAGCTGTCGTCGTGATCGCCAACCGGCTGGTCGAGCGACAACGGCTGACGCGCCATTTTCATGATGCACCGCGTATCGTCGAGTGTCAGTTTGGCTCGTTTGGCGGTTTCCTCAGCAGTCGGCTCGCGTCCCAGTTCCTGCGTCAAGTCACGGGTCACCGTGCGAATCTTGCTCATCGTATCGATCATGTGGACCGGCACGCGGATCGTCCGGCTCTGGTCGGCGATCGCCCGTGTGATGGCCTGGCGAATCCACCAAGTCGCGTATGTCGAGAATTTGAAACCGCGAGCATGCTCAAATTTGTCCACAGCCCGCATCAAACCCGTGTTCCCCTCTTGGATCAGGTCGAGAAAACTCAAGCCGCGATTGCGGTACTTCTTTGCGATCGACACGACCAGCCGCAAGTTTCCGGCGGACAAGAATCGCTTGGCCGCGTCGTATCGTTCGCGGAACTGCTGCGTCTGGTTGATTCGTCGAAACAAAGTGGAGGGGCTTTCAAACGTGATTCGCATCAGATACCGCAGTTCACCCTTCAGGTCCTTGACGGACCGGCCACCCGACAAGCCGTGGGCTTTGGCGTCCATGATCTGAACTTTGAGCGTCTGCATGCGCTGCGAGATCTCGGTCAGCTTGTCGAACAGCGGTTGCAGCCGGTTCGTGCGCAGATTCAGTTCTTCGACCAACCGTACCGCTTTGTTACGGCGGATCACCAAACGCTGCCAGGCGGCATGCCGCTCTTTGCGCGGGAATTTCTTACTGACCGCGATGTGGTAGTCCCGGTAGTTCCGTTTTAACAAGTACCGCAGCGTCTTCAAATTCGGGCCAAGCCGCTTCATGATGTTCTTCTTTTCCGAGGTGTTCGTCACCGACACCTCGATCGTACGATCCAATCGTAACTCGCCGCTGTACACCTTTTCCAAAGCCGTGACGGCCCCTTCCAACATGTAATCGGTTGCCAGCATGCCGTGACGATAACGCGTGCGGGTCGCTTCAATTTGCTTTGCCGCTTGGATTTCCTGGGCTCGCGTTAACAGTGGGATTTCACCCATCTGCATCAGATACATTCGCACGGGATCATCGGTGTTGTTGTCATCGGAGAAGTCAAGCTCATCCCGCTCCGAGAGCTCGCCGTGTTCCGACACCTCAGCCCGTTCTTCCGCCACCTGATCCACCTCTTCGTCGGACTTCTCGTCGGCTGGCTCTTCATCGATTGTCGTGTGGGAATGGCCGTTCGATGCACCGCTCAGCAGTTCCGCGCCACGGCTCTTGCGGCGGACAGAACGAGCTGGTGCAACAGTTGCGACGATCTTGCGAGTAGTTTTCGCCACGGTGCGGCTCCTCGGTGACGGGATCGGTGAACAGCGAGAATGCTGGGGGATGGTTTTCAGCTGAAAGCACCATCGATGCCAAGTGTGACGGGGCACCGAACACCAGCAGGTAACCTTCGGTTCAGCGAGGACTTGCAATCAAAACACCCAATCCAGAGCTGCCGTGGGGCGTTGCGGATTCTCCACGCCACGATGTTGAAAAAGAAACATGTTGCCGAAACGCAACACGGAACGTTTGCCGGGATGTGGTCCATCGCTCCAAAAATCCAAAAGCTGTGACAAGTCCCAGCGCTCCTAAATGTGGAGTGCGGCGACTCGTCGCCGCCTTAGGATCTTTTTGCCTGCCGTCTGGAGGTGGGCGATCGCACAAAGAAGGTTGGTGGACTCGATTCGAGTCACGAGGCAATCCGCCAACCGGTGAGACAGCGATTCGAAACAGAAATGGGCGCCGCCATGCGCCCACCTGCACCCCAAAAGCTGTGCGCCGTATTCCCGTATGACCAATCCTGGTGGGAAACGGACGTGTCCGTTCGATCAACCGGCTACTTCGTCGAATTTGCGTCCGGCTCTTTGTCGGACTTCTTGGACCTCTTGCTCTTGGCCTCCGTGACCAGCTTGGCTACCTGATCGTGCTGTTCCGGAGACAGCACCGCCGCGATTTCTTCCTTCTGTCCCTTTTCCGGTACTGGCCCCTTAGACCCACACAGGTCCGAGCCGGCCAGCGCAACCAGCTAACGGAAAAGGAATTACGCAGTTATGAAGAAAATCCGCCCAAAATGTCGCAACGGCTGCCCTCGCCCAGCCCGGTTTCGAGAACTTTGCCTACCGTGCTACCGGAAGATCGAACGGCAAGTCACGGCGAATAAGACGACTTGGAGTTGCGAGGAAGCCAAGGGGACTGTTGGACCATGTCGAAACATTGCTCGTAAGAATCAGTCGGCGGTTTCATCGACATAGTAACCCTTGCCGTCGTTCCGAACTCCAAGATCGCCGAGCCGGCGACGGTAAACACTTCTGAATCTCGGATAGCTGACTTTGATGTGCCTTGCGACCAGTATCCCTTTTACCGGGCCGTGCAGCTTAATGTAGTCCAGAGCCTGCTGTACTTTCGGAGCAATTCGCGGCTTGTGATTTGGTTCTGTCGGGCTGTCTGCCCCAAATCCTTCGGTGTTGCGAATTTGTTGTAGTCCTCGCTGATATAGTGCTTGCCGCACCTCCGGTACGTCCGTGGCGACATACCCCAACGCCAACTGTAACTTGATGACTGCCCTGTTCCACCCGGTGCCGTATATGTCCGCGACGGCATCAATATCGCTTCCGCGATGTTCTGAAATCACAATTTCTTCGAAACGGCGACGCAGTTCGTTGACGCTCGTGAGTAGGGTTTCCACTTCAGAATGGTATGTCATCTGGCAGTCCAAGCCCTGGTTTTTCGGCAGATGGTACGGTGAATGATTGCGCCAACAATTTGTGAAGTTGAAGCATTAGCCGATTTAAGTTTCGCTCGTCATCGGGCGAAGCTGAAAAATGATCGTTCGCAGTTCCCCGCTTTTGAAGGATGTGGTTGATCTGGTGCGCAACATCCGACACTTGCTGGCCATATCTCAACAGATCTAGCGGCGAAAACTCTTTTGCCATCGCGATGTAGCGCTACATTGACGCGCTACAGTGGGCGCTACATGCCGTTTCCAAGCACGACCGCAGCGCTTCGTAGCGCTATCTTTTTTTGAATTCAAGGGTTAGTAAGATTCCGCCAAAGCATACCAGCTAGCTTCAAAGGGGGGCTAGCTTAGAAGCGGAAGCAACCAGAAAGCGAGGGCACCATGCTCACAATAACGCCAAATGCCGTTAGTGCTGTCACCGGCTAACGGGGTGCAAAAGCACACCCCAGCGGGCAACGCTCGCTACAGCATGCGCCCGCTGGGGGAGGTGACCTTTAAGGGGCCGTCAGGTCGAACGCAGGGCCTTTATAAGTCCAGCGTCCGGGTTCAATCCCGGCGGCTCCACTTACCCTTTTACACGACGGCGGGAAGCCTTCAAGAGGGTGGCCCGCACCCAATCGGACAAGGATAGCCCAACGGCAGAGGCGGCGACTTCCATCGCCGCTTTCTCCGACTCTTCGAGCCGTATTTCCATACGCTCGCGTTTTGGGCCTGTTTTGTCCTTGGGTGGCCTACCCGGTCCTTTTTCCATAGGCCAGAAGTGTACGGACAAAATTATCGAAAATCAAGACGAGAGGTATTGCAATGCTGGAATATGTCCGTACAATATTCGTAGTTCATTGAGAGTTGATTAGACGAAAAAACCCGGTGCAACCTTGGCGGGTCAC
>CAZFLF010000040.1:0-15331 GCA_964519825.1 uncultured Pirellulaceae bacterium
TTCGCCATTTAAGGTTGCCAACGTTCCTTCCGGCCGGAATACTCCGGTGAACGGAGCCACGCCCGTAGCGATAGACTGGGCGGCTTGGTCGTCCAGTTTCGTGCCTGTGAAATTGTCACCACTGCCACCCACGTTCGTAAATAGCTCGACTCGGGTTCCAATGGGGCTGACCAGAAATACTCGCAAGTCGGAATCAAACGTGTGCGTTATGTTCAGGTTCACTTCGAGATCAGTGATCCTGCCGACCAGGTTGTTAACAACCAACTGCGACCGCTCAGGATTGTTGACGGGGTCAGCCGTCTGTGTTCCCGGTGGAGTGGGAATCGATTTCGGAACATCCACGGACGCAAAGTTGGCGCGTGTTGCGAGAGGTGCGTTGCCATGCACGACCACAAAATAGTCATCCGCGCGTGGCGCCGTGAAGGCCAGGAAGCTGTCTATTGTCGAGCCATCGTCGTCATTGACGGCCAGCAGAGTCCCCGCACCATCATAGATACCGATGACCGAATCGAGCGGGCTTGGAGCGCGCCGAGTCACGGCGTCCACGTCAACGGTAATGACCTGACCCTCATCGACGTTGTCGACCCGATACCAGTCGACGTCGCCGCTGGTGGTGCCAAACGGCCCATCGCCGATAAACGCGAGCGTTGTCACGGAGCCTAGTCCATTGATATTGGTCGCGACCGCATTGTCAATGCTGCCGTTATCCCCCGCTTCTGCCGAAAAGACACGCGAGGGCATGAAGGCCTTCGTCTCGATCGTGAAGGTGGTACCCGGTTCGCCGATAAACTGAATACCTCCGGTCACGATGCTGGGAATGATGTTCAGTGCCGACCGGACCGCTTGCGGTAAATTATTGAGCGCACTTTCGATTTTTTGCAGAATCGACAATCGGCCATCGGTTTCGGAAATGGCGATCGGCCGATTGGCTCGGTTGACGGAACCGTCCTTGTCGAATTCAAACGTGATGTCGTGAATTCCACGCGTTAACACGTCGGGATGGTTGCGATCCGATATGGTAATCGTGTCGCCGTCGGCGATCCCCCCCGTTGCCAGATTACCACCTGACGTGGGGAGTAAAAGTGTGAATCCGCTGTCAAACTCGAATGTCAGCGGCGGGCTGATCCCGTCGTCAAGCGTGAAAGTCTCGCCGTCGACAAACTTGGAACCATCGTCCGCCAGCAACACTTGATCGGTAATTGCGCTTTCCAAAACCGCTTTCAGTGCAGTGGCGACTTGAATCCGCGACATGCTGGAGATCAGCGGCACCGCAATATTTTGCGGCTGCACACCGACGCTGCCTTCGATGAATTGGCCGGGAAGGATGCCGCTAACCATCCTGACGTTTGTAGCCCCTATCAGGTTAACACGATTGTCGATGATCACAGGCGTTACGCCCACTTGCTGTACAGCCTGGGCGATTTTTCTCGCAATTTCCGACGCGGTTTCTGGATTGGCGATCGTGTTGCGGAAAGGAATCTGGAACGGCGAGGTGGGTGTCCCCGACACGAAGGTAAATACGCCAGTGCCTTGTGGTCCCGTGACTTCGAAGCTGTCACCAGCATCCAGATGCGCTGACGAAGGCGCGACCAGGGTAAAACCCAATTCAATTTCGTAGCCTTGACCGTCAATGGTTAACGTCTGGCCGTCCCGGAGCGACGCGGCGGCAACGGTACGCAATTCATCACCGGTCGTCGCGTTATTGCCGACATTCGTGTCACCGGCCGTGCTGAAATCGAACCGTAACCGTAGATGGTCAAGGCCGACAAATGCTTCCAACGGAATCCGTGCCTGTCGCCAAAAACCCGAGTTGTCGTGCAGCGGCTGTCCAACTCCGGTGTTGGCGGCCAGCGGCACCCAGTCGCCGCGGTCGTCCGTAATGAACACGCGCAACGCGTCTTGTGCGACGTTGTCCGCTTCGATAGCGGAAAAGTAGGTGAAATAGAGCGTGGCCTGATCAGCTACCGAATAGCCTTCCAGGCTGAATTCGTTGGTAACGACCGTCCCGTGTGCGCCGCCGGCAAAATTGATGGATCCGAGGGTGGACCCGAAATACAGGGAACTGCCCCCCGGTGTGGGTATCGTTCCACGGGCACCGTCGAACGTGGGATTGATCCCGTGTCCGGGATCGCCGCCACGACGTCCGTCGACATGCCACAAGTTTTGGTCGAGGTTGGAAAACTGCAACCCGTTAACGTTGCTGAGTCCCGTGGGTATGGTCGTTAAGCCATTGGCGAAGACGGGCTGCAATTCGCCGTCGGTGTCGAAGGCGTATAGGTTTCCTGCCGTGTCGATGCCGAACAGCATCTGCTCGTAGATCCCACCTTCGGCGTTCGGCGGACCGACCGTAAGGCCGGCGAACTGAATGCCAAACAAGTCCGCTTCCGACGTGTCGATGTACGTCGTCGTCGTCTGGAACGGATCACGGGCCAGCGAAAAGTTGTTGATCGCACCGATATCAACACGGTACAAGCCGCCCCTGTCGCTGACGGCATACACCGTTCCGACGGGATTGCCTGGACTGTTCGGCACGACCGCGATGCCAGTGATGATTCCGCCCGGGCCTTCTCCACCAACTTGGATGCGGGTCAAGATACCTTGCGGATTGACCAGATCGGGAATGGCCCCCGAGTCGAGTCGCACGAACCGACCTTGGGCAATCGCGGTAAGATCTGGTGCGAGGGTGTTATTGATCACCGCGGTGGTTGTCGCGGAAAGGGCCCGTTGGGCGGCAACCGTCGCGGTCAACAAGGGGTTGGGTCGCACGCCCGCTCGGAAGGGAATGGGAGTGGCGCCGGGCGAGACACCCGCAGCGCTAGTGGCCACCTGTTGCCAGACCGGTACGCCGCTGACGTCGATCGTCGCTGCGACCTTTCTTAATTGCGGATCACCGGGGATCAAACTGGGGAAATTGATGCGTTGACCGTGAGCGCCGGCGACGAATTCAAAGGTGCCGTTATTTTCGACGCCAATCGCATTCGGCGCCAGCCCGGCCACTTTCAAACCCACGTCGTGATTGGGATCTGTCTCTTCCACCTGGATCTGCACGAGGTCGCTGTTGCCGGGGTTCCGCAACTTTCGAATCGGAGATGTACCTGGGAAGAACTCGATGCCTTGTCCGTTCACCACAACCTTGTCGCCAACGACCTCCACGACGGTCGCTTCGAGTCCCGTCTGCGTGATCTTAACCACGTCCCGATTGGCACCGATCAGCGAGACGTCAATATTGGAACTGACGACGCCGCGAATGGCCGTCGTCATGGCTGTCGCTATTTGTTGTCGGCTGTCTGGCAGAATGGCCGAAGGCTGGGCACCAGGATTGCCACGGATGTAAGGTACCAGGAACGGCGTCACGTTTCGGGAACCAGGCAACGAGGCGCCATTTGGGCCCACAATCGACTGATTCATAGGATCGGGGGGATTCGTTATGTCTTCGAATTCGAACGAGAATCTGACACCGTTGTCCTCGATTTGAAAACTCGTCCCATCGCGCAAAGTCGACGCGTTCTGCAGATTCGCTGTGAAAGTACCCGCAAACAGATAGATCGTGGTGTTGCTGGCACTGCGCACGGATTGGGCAATCGAGTTGGCTGTATCGCCGGCCGTGAAATTTGCTCCCGGCGTGAAATTAACCAGGAAGTTTTCCGAAAGACCGGGCTGGCCCGACAGGGCGAGGGCACTGTTAGCGCTGAGCGTGATCGTATGAACGATGCTCCCTCCCAGATGAATTCGCCCGTTAGCTGATAACGTCGGAAACAATTGCAGGCTGGGCTGGCTGAGGATTGCTCGGTTGACAGCACTGGCGATACCGTCTTGCGTATCAATGCCTGGTCGAACCGGAATCGGGATCCGGTTGCTGTTAGGCTGTACGCCAATATTTCCGGCGAATACCAAATTGCTGGTGTTTTGCGCCAGGGGAATGTTGAAACTGCCCGCCCCTCCGATTTGGCCACGCCCGCGCCCGATGAATAGGGCCGGTGGCGCAGGTGACGGTAGCAACACATTCGCTCGTGAATTGATAGCGGCAACCACTCTCCGAGCGACGTCATCCTGAGTGTCGGTAGCCGCGTTGATTGGAATCTCGACATTGTTTTGACCGACCCCATTATTCCCAAACACTTGCAGAGGCGTGTTTCCCGCTGAGACTACGTGGTTGGGAGTAATCCCAAGATAGACTCGGCCTTGTCCAAGATTTGCCGGACTCAAGTTGGGAAAGGCAGTGGCAATGGCAGCCACGATGCGGGTCGCAAGAACATCTCGCGTTGTCGGGGGGTTAACCGTGAACAAGATCGGAACATTGTTTTGCTGGGTTTGGCCGTTCTCGTCGAATTCGAAGACGACCGGGGGCTGTCCGGTCTGGGTAATAGTAAAGGTGCGGCCATCGACGAACGCGGAACCTCCCGCGTTCGGGACTTGGAGGTAAATACCGCTATTGAATTCAAACTTGACGGTATTTGGACCGTTGACGATGTCAAAAGTTGGACCACCGCCAACCAATTGTTCCAGGAACTCACTACCACCCAGGATCGGCGCCCTAAACGCGAATCCGCTGTCAAACTCGAATGTCAGGTCAGCTCCCGTCGATGCGTTTTGGATGCGAAATGTTTGTGCACCGTTGGCTTCGGAAAACTCCGTGCTCGCAGGCAAACCGGGAATCAACGCCGACGGAACTTGCATCACAAATCCGTTGCTGACGTTGCTGCCGGGCAGACCGTGGAGAAGCATACCCGAAGTGTTTTCGGGGATCGCGTGCTTGGGGATTCCCTGGTCGACGCGGCCACCCACATGGACGATGCCGTTGCCAAGACTGGCGACCGGCCGAGGAAAGTTCAGCGAGGCATTGTTAATGGCTGCTGCAATCGTATTAGCGACCTGGTCACGAGTGTCTGAGTCGTTGATGACTACTGTCACACGAGACGGGGAAGGAGTCGGTGTACCAGGTTTTTGGATTTCAAAGGTCACGTCCGAAGGACCGCCGGAAAGATTCAGAATGCGGAATATTCCTCCGTCAAACAGCGCGCTGCCACCTGCTTCCGGGACCTCGAAATAAAAGCCGCTATCAAATTCAAAAGTGGTTGGGCCGAGGACGCCGGTACTGATGGTATTAATCTGGAACGTCTTGCCGTCGGCCTCGACCTGGCGCAGCGCCTCCCCGCTCACGGCCTGCAGAATCGGGGCGTCACGTCCCGCTCCACTACGCTCGCCTTCGATGAAGATTGACGAGGCGCGCAAGGTCTGGTTCACCGGGGCGTTTCTGCCCCCCGGGCCAAGGCCCGCAAAGCTGTCGCCGATCAACGTCACGCGATTCCCCGTCGCGACGGCTGTGACCGTCGGAGACATAGTGGCCGTGATCTGAGCGGCGAGCGCCGTCGCGACCGAGCTAGAACCCTGGTTGCCGGCGATGTTTACCGCCGTACCGCCCGCGGCTGCCCCATCGGTATCCAATACGAAATTTACTGGAGCGCCACTCAGGGCTTGCACGGTGACGATTTGATCTTCCGCCAGCATAGCGGCATCGGCAATCACAATCACCGATCCCGTGTCGAGCTGGTAAATCACCTCGTCATTCGGATTGAATTCGTCCGGATCGATCGAGAAAAAGAAGCCGTCGCGGACCGTGTTCAACTCCACGGGGATGTATCGCAATGGATCGGCTGGATTTGGATTCAAAATGGTATTCAGCGATTGAAGGATCTCCGGGCCGGCATCGTATTCGAACGTGTGCAGGTCACCATTATTGTCTTCGATTGTAAACGCAGACGCGCCACCGTCCTGGACATTGAAAACGGTGGGGACGTTAAGACCCGCGCCACCGTTCGCGAAAGCGATGCACAGCGGATTGCCTACGTTTGGAAAGTTGTTAATGCCGTCTGGACAGTCGGTCGGCGGTGGGACCGTGATGCGCGGCGCCGTAAGCACCTCGCCTAATTCAGTGGCATCGGTGGCCGCAAAGCCGCGTTGCCCTTGGGGGTCGTCCAGCAAACGAGGAACGCCGGGATCGCCATTGTCGCGCAACACATGGCCAAAGCTCGGACTAGCCGAATTAGAATCGAACTCGAAAAGGATGTTCTCGGTCAACTCGACTTCGGGGTTGATCAACTGGCCGTTTTGACGCACGGGGGAGTCATTCCGCAGACCGACCCCCAGCAATCGTTCGCCCGCCCCCGGCAAGAACCCAAACGTGACCGCTTCGAGGTCGACACCATAGCCAACTCGACCGCTTGGCCTGAGATGCGCGCGAATCGGTGTTCCCGGGTTTACTGGATCTCCTTCAAACGTGTCGATCTGATCATCTCGAATTTGGGTGATGGTCCCATTCCCCGAGTTGATCTGGATGAAAACGCCCGATTGCCCGTCGTTGGGAGAGTCCAACCCGCTCGTCTCATGGCTCGTCGAAAATGCGTAGAAGTTTCCTTGCGAGTTTCGTGCGATATCGCCAATGTCGGCGCCGAACGATGCGAACGTCCCCAGATTGTATTGGTTAACGACGGTTTCGACGGCACCCGTGAACGGATCGACGGTAAGTATTCGAGTGTCGGGCGTCGAGATGATTGGGGGATTGGTTTGGAGTTCGACCCCGGGCGGCAAAGTGCTGTGCTGCTGACTGATGAACAGAGTTACGTCGCCGAGATGAAACGGAATCGCGCTACCGCTATCGATCAGTTGGGTCAATTCGATGGGTGCCTGAGCCGTCGACCCACCTTGGGAGCCGACGTGATCTTCGACGATGCGGTCCAACGAGTGAAGCGGCTCAAGGCGCACCAACGGATTGGGCGGATTCTGGATCAGGAATTGAGCCAGGTCTGCAGGAACTTGCTGGTTGTTGGTGACTGCGACGAAGTACGATCCGGGCAGCAGTTCGATGGTTCCGATGAACGGGTCCTGTGACCCCACCGTGCCCCGCGAAAGGTCACTGACGTTGGAACCGCCCACCGGCCCAGGTCGGTCTTCGGCAACGTTGGAATCCGATGCCGACAAGATCAGCTCTCCCGTGGAGTCGAAGACGAAAAGGTTCGTATTGGGACGGGACAAGCCGTCGGCGTAATCGATATCGAAGAACGTCTCAAACGTCTGCGGTGCTACGGCCACTCGATCGAAGTTGACGTCGAACTGGTACAAGTCGACGTCGGCAGATGTTTGAAGCCGGCCGGCGATGCTGATCGTGCCGCGATCGGCGTTGAGCAGGTTGCCAATGAATTGAGCCGTGCCGTTGCCGGTGTTGTCGGGTAACACTTCCGTTGCTTCGCCAAGCAACGGCGAGTGAATGGGCTGACCGAGGACTTCGATGCCAATGCTCGCAAAACGAACATCGGCAAACTGAACGACCGAACCCGCCAATTCATCGGTCTCTCGCAGCCGAATCTGCATCTGGTAGGCGCCCGAAGTCAATCCGCCTTGCAAATTGTTGATCTTGTCGGCAGCCGTGCCGATGACAGCGTCGCTACGGTTGGGATTGCTCCGCACGCGGAGGTGATACGTATTGCTAGTGCCCAAGCCTCCGGGCAGCACGACACGCATTCCGGCATCACGTGAATTCGTCGTCCAGAAGTCGTCGCCCGCATAGGGAGGCGTTTTCTGCATGCGGAAAACTTCCGTTCCAAAAAACGACTCCGGGCCGTCGTTCACGGCCGATTCACCCAGGGAATTGCGACTGCGAGCCAGTACCAGACCATTGCCGTCGAGCAACTCGACGATCGAATCGAACGCGTGCGTCGTACGGTCCAGATCAATCCATACTTCCGTCCCAGCGGTTCCTCGGAAACTGTAGACATCGAGATCCTGTGGGTCGTTCAAGAACCCAAGCAATTCGAAGCCGAGCCGCAGGTTCTCATCACCTGACTTTTCAAACGGCGCCAAGTTGCCCAAGAATTGAGCCGCGTCTGGAGTGGCGTTGACACCGGGCGAATCCACGTCGCGCGGCTCGCGTTCGGAAATCACTTTCACGTTTCGATCGTGACTGAACCGGTCCAGACGTATGCTGCGCCAGTCGTTTGGCTGCGGTAAAGTAGCGCCAGGGTCAATGCCGAAGATGCCGTCGCCATTGGTGTCCGTCTGCGGGTCACCATTGGGCCGAGAACCAGCGCCCGCCGTATCGTCGGCTAGCGAAGTCAACACAACCGGCGAACCTGGCTGCCCGATGATCTGCAAAATTCCGCCGATTCGGTCGATGATTTCCAGCGGCCGCCCCGTCGCGGTGAAGCCAGCATTGGGGCCTGCCAACTTGACGACAAGACTTTCCGTGGCGTTGCTTTCCAATCGCAGTCCACCGAAGGTGTGAAAGTCGGGAATGGTGATTTCGTCGCGTAGCACGTGCACAATGTCCGTATCGTCCCAGATGCTTTGCGTCGTGAGCGTTTGACCGCGCACGTCCATGCCGTTGATATCGTTGTTAAACAAGCGATTACCAACAATTAGGGGACCGTGATTGTCGCCGAAGCCATCGAGGCGGTCGACCGCTCCAGTTGTGCGACCGGTGTCGCGCTGGAAGACGTGATTCAACGAATTCACGTTGATGCTGATGGCTGGCCCCGCGCCGTCGCGGAAAATGTTGTCGATTAAGATTGGCTGTGCGCCTCGAACAAAGACGGTTCCCGATTCGTTAAACCCTCGTCCAAAACGATCGGGCCGAGCGCCCGTCCCTTGGCCGCCGAGACCGCTTCCGTTGAGTTCGAAGACGCTATTGGCGACGCGCGTATCCGCCTGGTGGATTTCGAGCACATTGAATCCGGCGAACGTTCCTTCGACGCGCGCAACTCCACCGCCATAGGCAAACACCGAGTGGTCGAAACTGGCGCTGCTGTATTGGCCAACGAAGATGCCTGCCCAGTCACCGCTCGTACCGCTCGTGATGCCATTGTTGCTGGTATCAAACGTGCCACCGGCGCCGTAGCGGTCGTCTTCTAAGGATGTCCAAACGACATTCAACCCTTGTTGCCCTTCGGCGATGATTTGGGCACCCAGACCGGTCTGGATTCTCGACCCGTCGAGTTTTGCGATGATCGACGGATCGACCGACAGGCGACCGTCCAGCCGCGGCCGATATTGACCGACTAGCAAGTTACCTGGCACCGCAGTGCCGTTATCCACAAACGTTTGCGTTGTGGTATTCAAACTGGCGACGAGTTGATAGGGACCGCCGGCAGTGTTCGTGCTGCGATAGAGCCGTCGTCCGACAATATTGCCGTAGCGCGCATCGGGAACGGGAAGTCCATTTAACTGGATGGTTCCCACGCCGAGGAACCCGTTCGCAGTGGGATTGCCAGAAATCGTGGTGCTGGCGGTAGCGCTGGAGGGAATGAGCTCCTCGCCAAAGGCGTTTACAAACGTGATTTTGTAGTTGTACGTGCCGCCCCCTAACGAGCCGCCGGATGTTGTCACTAAGGTCGTCGAGGCTACGGACGGAGAGAGAAGAGTGCCGTCGCGGTCGTCACCCGTATCTGTAAAAGTCGTCTGTTTGCCATTGATCTGTGCCACAAACGTGTACGGACCATTACCGGCAGGATCGCTTCGATAGATTCTGCGAGCGACGAAATCGCCATTAGCCGGCACCGTAGGCAATTGCTCCAGCCCAATGGTTTTCTGACTCGACCCAGCCGTAATGGCAATATTGCGACTGGCGTCGGAGAGCGGGCTCTCGTACCCAAATGAATCGACGTACGAAATGCGATAGTGATAGTTGCCAGCGACCAGGTTGCCGCCGGTTCGTAGCTGAAGTGTGATAATTCCAACCGGGGGTCCGACTAGTTCTTCGAGGGGCCCGCCGGGCTTGCCGCGGATCGACAGGTTTTCACCGACAACATGTACGATGTCGGTGTCGTCCCATCGCCCGGAGACGGTCAGTTCTTCGACGGAGCCGCCCGCCGGCGTCGTCGTGCGTACAAACAGGCCGTTGATCGTGTTTCGGACCGATTGCCCATTGGCGGTCTCTCGCGCCAGCCGGTTTCCATGAATGTCCGGCCCGACGCGATCGTAATCCGCTGTGAACGGGATCCGCTGGTAATTTGGCGCGTGGAAATTCGTCTCTTCAAAGCTATTCGGATTCCCGGAAAGTGCCGCATCGGCGCTCGCCGTGATCGTATTGAACGTGATCGTCGGCCTGGTGGAGGTGAAATGAATTGGGGCAATCACTCGGAAAATGGACCCTATCAACACGCCGCCACCCCCATAGCGGATGTCAGCCTGATTCACGTAGTTCAGAAAGATGCCTTCGCTATCGTGAACAAAGTTCCCTTCAGCACGGTCGATATCGTCGCTGAACTCGATGCCGCCCCAATCGCCGGGAAGCGGAGTGGAGCTGAACTGAAACGTGTCCAGTCCGATCGACTCGTCGTGGAAAGAAGTGAAGTAGACTTGTTGCAGGGGTGTACCCAATACTTGCAACGCTCCGCCGCTCCGGTCTACTCCCGGCAACGAGCTGCCTACGGCGATGCGGCCTCGTCGCAATTGGAAGATGGCGCCGGCGTCGATCATGACCGTGACGCCCTTGGGAACCTCCATCGTCGTGCCGTCCACCAAGGGTCGCCCCAAACTGTCGAAGCCGATTTGATACGCCCGGTTATCAGCAGGGGACGCCAAGTTACCATCTGCCCCTGGATTGCCGACAATCCGCACGATATCGCCAGGACGAGCGGCATTGGGATTGGCAGGATTCGACGAATCGAGATTGAACGCTTTCTGGATGTTATTGAACGGATTGGTCAGCGTGCCGATGGGTCGGTTTGAATCCGGCACGTGCGCCTTGTCGACAAAGATCGTTCTCGGTTGGTTGGCGGCCTCCAGGCCCGACGGCGCAGCGGTCTTGAACCAGTAGTTATAGACGCCGCCGGCGCGACCGTCGCCGTCGCCGTCGAGCGCCGTTGCGCGAGTCAGCTGCACGTTGTCAGCGCCAATGATTCGACTAGCGGAAACATTCCTGTTGTCCGCATCCGTGATGCTGCGGCCGGCGTTGCGACGGAAATCGATCCGCAAGTCGTAGCGCCCCTGCGTCGTCCCTCCGATGCCCGTATTTTCGATCACCGGGTCGTAGTCGTCGTTGCCGCTGGCGCTGATACCGATGAAGTACGTACCGGTACCCAACGACATTTGGATATACGAATCATTGCTGAAGTAGTCGTCGTTCTGGGAGATTAACTCGTGGCTGCCATCCGGGTGCTCCCGATACAACCGCAAGTAAGTATCCAGCAAACTGGAGTCACCAAGGCGTTCGGCGATCGTCTCGATCGTCAACAGTCCCGATTCGGGGACGTTGAACCGATACAGATCGATGTCCGTGCTGTCGGGACGATACAGGTACTGCAGGTGAACAATGTCGTGGTCGCCCGGATAAATCGGTTCGACCGGGTTGCCGAAGATCAGGCTAGGATCATCGCCTTGGATTTGCAGCCCCGGCAGATCGAGCGATACGCCCAATCCAAGCAGCGTACTGCCGATTTGGCGCATCGCCCCCTCGAACCAACTCGGCCGATTGATTGGATCCGGGCTGGCGCCGAAGGTGTCGCTCCAAACCGATGCGTTGTCGAGGATCACAGCCTTCGACGGCGTTACCGCCCGTGGGTCGCCGGTCGCCACGATCAGCCCTTTGTTGGCGGTTTCGACGAACTGGACGCCTGCGACCTTACCAAAAATCTCGAAGATCTCGCGGGCACGCTCCTTTTGCCGCTCGGTAATCAAATTAAACGATGGCTGCAATTGTCCCTGAGCGTTCGGAATTGAACCGTAGTCGGTGCGGAAATTGTATTCGAATAGCGTAATCCCCTGCACCACGTCCGCCCCACCATCCGGAACGTGCTTGTCACCCGCTTCCCCCAATTCGCGATGGCCAGGTTCATCGTTTGCGCCGGGGAAGTCGAGCGTGAATGGCTCGTTCGGATTAGGCATGATCTCGGATGAAACAATGACACTGCTCGAGGTGGCAAGGATCACAGCCTTGTCAAAACTTGATCCGGGATCAGTGAGCATGTCGAGAATCACCGGTGGCAGCGGCCTGGGCTCGTCGGTCCCAATTCGAAGCCGTAGCGCGTCGCGGCCAAAGGAGTCCAGCGAACCGGCAAACGTCAATACTGCCGAGTTCGATTGTGGATCGTAGGATACCGACGTTGGAGTAAACTCCGTGTCGTCGGTGTTTTCGACCGTATCTTTCGTGGCCAGCAACCTGTAAAACCGCGGATCAACCACCGACGGCTCAACCGGCGGTGCATTCGGATTGTTCGGATCGAAGGAGCTGGGAGTTGACACCGCGGAAGTATGCAAGTCGTCGTCGTTGAAGTAGACGACAATTCGGTTCCGGTCTTGCACCAACCGCCCTTGTGAATCGCGCGAGACCGGCTGTGGCACGACGGCGACGACCTGCGCCGCTAAATCGAGTTCGAATTGAATCGGTTGATGGTCAACGCCACGAACCACGCCGTCTTCGTTCAGGTCGCCGAAAGCGCAGCCAATAACTTGCACCCCGCCACGGTCAAACACGCATTCGCTACTGTTGTTACGAAGGGCCAGCAACGGATGCTCACCAAACACGTCGATTCGATAGAGATCATCCGGCAATGTTTCCGCAAAGCGAAACAAGATCTCGTTTTCGTTCGGTGCCGCCGCCGGACCGATGAAGCCCGGCTTGATGACGATATCGTTCGCGCCGCTCAAAACAACGGAAGGCAGAGGGGGCTCATTCGGATTACTGGTCGCCAATATTTGGTCTGGATTACCAGACACGATCTCCGCGAATACCAGAGCACTCGAATCAAGATTGGCGTTGATCGCATTGACCAGATCGAGAGCCGTTGAGTTATTCAAGTTGTTGGTATTCAGCCGCACCGAAATGGTCTTGCCACTAACGGTAATCGTGGGCGCGCCCGGAGCGCCTTGGTTGCTCTTCGTCAGATTGATCGTAATGCCGTTCTGATCCTGACCGAGGCGAACGGCCGTAAACTTAACCCGAACTGCTCCAACGGTATTCAGGTCGGAAGTGGCCGAGGCGGGCGCGAAGGTGTCATCTCCACCGCTCCGCGTAATCTGGATACGTCCCGGCTGGTCACGAAGATCTTGCGCTGAAAACCTCTGGCTTTCATCGAATTTGAAAACGAGTTCCTGAGGCGCGACGTTGCGGATATCTGTCCGATCAAGGCGCAGCAACGCGTCATTGTTCGGCTGAATCCCAATCAACTGAGGACCCACCGCCATTAGGTCGCGCCGCTCCAACGACTCTAATAGCATCTGCCGCCGCTCTTTGCGCTGCAGCGAGTTGCGACGTTTCTGGCGGGGAACCGGTGAAGACAATCGGTTACGTCGGTTGGACATGAACCAAACCTCGGAAGTTATTCCCTATGCAGGTGGAACTGGAGCTTCCTCCGCCGGCGTGGGGAGAAAATGAACGTCCAGTCTGACTGTGCACGGCAAAAGGTGCGTTGCGACCAACGTCAAAACGATAAAGCCAAGACACAGGAGCATGCCCACTCAGCGCGCGCTGCAGGCTAAGCACCCCTGTCTTGTGCTCAGAAAAAGTACGTAAATTCATTTATTCAATGGGATTCTAGCGATTATAGTTACCCAAGAAGGTGTTGCAACAAAACTGAAGCAAGATCATTCAGGCTACTCAGATTGTCTATTTGTACAGATTTTGCCCAACTTCTCTCTGACTGTTCACCGCCTGATCCTGCGGCGATCAAATTGACCAAGCTACCCATTTACCGGCGCCGACTAACTGAGTCTGGACTTGCCAACCGCTGTGTCACTTCGACTCCTCCGCAAGTCCGGAAGTTCCGAAATATGCTGAGGAGGTCACGAGTTCTCAACCAAATCCGGGTGATCTGGCCTCGTCGCCGCGGGAAAATCAATGTCCAAAGACCGAATTTTCAATTGGGACCAGCTAGTTGCTCAAGTCGCCGAATGGCAGCAACAGGGGCGTCGGGTGGTGCAGTGCCACGGAGTCTTCGACCTGCTCCATATTGGACACATCCGCTATTTCCAGAAGGCGAAGCAGTTGGGCGACGTTTTGATCGTGACCATCACCCCGGACCGGTTTGTGAACAAAGGTCCCCACCGGCCCGTATTCTCGGAACCGCTTAGGCTGGAAGCAGTTGCCGCCTTAGATTGTGTCGATGCCGTGGCACTGAACATTTGCCCAACCGCTCGCGAGGCGATTGCGGCACTTCGTCCGGCCATCTTTGTCAAAGGAGCGGAGTTTCGCGACAACAAGACGCCAGAACTTCTGTTGGAGGAAGCCGCAGCGGCTCAGGTCGGCACGCAAGTGGAATTTATCGATGAACTAACGTCCAGCTCCACAGTCCTCATCAATCGTTACCTGTCGGTCTTCGATGAACGCGTCGAGGACTATTTGGCTCAGTTGCGAGCGCGTTACCAAATCGAAGACATCCTGGGCTACTTGGAGTCCGCCAAATCGAAACGGCTGCTGGTGATCGGCGAGACAATCATTGACGAGTACTACTCGTGCGCGACCATCGGGCAATCGATGAAAGCTCCGATCGTTTCGACTCGGTACGAGTCGCATCAACGATTTGCGAGCGGAGCGGCGTCGGTGGCCAACCATTTGGCGGCATTTTGTTCCGAAGTCGTGTTGCTGACAATGGTCGGCGATCGGGACAACGAAGAAGATTGGATTCGGAGCCGTCTCCGCGACAACGTGCGGCTTTCGGCACTGCGCAAACGCGAATCGCCAACCATTGTCAAACGTCGGTATCGCGAGCCCTATTTCGACATTCCGCTGTTCGCGGTGAACTTTCTTAACGACTCTCCGCTCAGCGCCGAACAGGCAGCAGTGGTTTCAGGACAGATCGCCGGGGAAGCACCGGCGGCGGATGCGGTGGTCGTGGCAGATTACGGTCATGGCATGCTCGGGCCGTCCACCATCGAGTCGGTCTGTGCGCTTCCGACATTTCTGGCTGTGAGTACTCAAGCGAACGCGGCCAATTTCGGTTTGCACACGTTGTCAAAGTATCGGCGGGCCGATTATTTTGCCCTGGCCCGCCGGGAACTCGAAATGGAATGTCGCAGCCCAGGGGCCGACTTGGAAAACATGCTAACGTCCGTGGCGCGGCGGTTGGCCAGCAAGACCGCAACTGTTACGCTTGGTCGGCAGGGTTGCCTGTGCTGTCGTCCCGAAACCGAAACCCATTCGGCCCCCGCGCTGGCCCGGCGAGTTGTTGATCGGATTGGTGCTGGAGATGCCTTCTTCGCGATCACAACACTATGTGCCCTGGCCGAGGCACCGCTCGAAGTGCTAGCGTTTCTGGGAAACCTCGCCGGTGCCGAGCCCCTTCTGATCGTCGGCGGTGGGGAGCTTGATTCCGGCCTTGAAGGCGAGGCCGAGCGGGTCGCC